>JALOLW010000187.1 GCA_025455795.1 Spirosomataceae bacterium | reverse complement strand
GATATTGGCACCGTTGAGAGAAGCTACACCATTTGTGCCACCATAGTTCACATCCCATTTGTTGTCTTGGCGGAACTTGATTTCGCCATCTTCAAGAGCCACATACGCCACAAACACATCGGCTTTGTCAGATTTATAGAAAGGCAAGTCGGGGCCATTCCAGCTACCAGGTGTTGCGCTTCCTTGAGGTCGAGTTTGTCTAAGTATGGAGTGGCTTTGAGCGAACTCAACGCCGACGAAAGCGTAGTAGTCGGCCCCAAAATCGCCTGTACGCGCACGTCCAAATCGGCAGCTGTACCTGCTTTCAGGCCGAGTTTCAACAAAGCTGCGTTCAACTCAGATGTTTTGAAGGTTTTTTTCAACTCACCACCCGTTGAAAAAGCGGCAGCTTCGGCAAAATTGCCCCCTTTTTTGTCCATCAATATGGTATAAGTAGCGGCGGCGTTGAACCCGTAGTCAGGTTTAGCCCACGAGATGGTAAGCGCGTCTTTGTCGGCGTTTTCTTTGGTCAAAACCACATTTTGCGACGAAAGCGTAGTAACTACTGCCGCGTTGGGGTTCATCACCGCCTTGATTTCTTCCTTTTCGCAGGAAGTGATAAGAAGAGCCAAAGCCAAGCCCCCTATCCCCCGGAGGGGGAATTTAGCAAAGAGGCGGTTTAGATTTAATGTTATGTTCATTGTCTTATTTTAATATGATGGTTTTTTCAGGGAATAAATGCCCAAGTGAATGAATGCGTAAATGCCGAAGTGAATACTCATTCCATTATTCACTAACTCACTCATTCATCAATTCACTCATTGAATTTAATAACCCGTATTTTGTTTCAAATTAGGATTGGCCACGATGTCGGAGGCAGGAATAGGGAATAGTGCCAAATGAGCCGACACGTCGCGGCCTGCTTTGATACCACCTTTCCAAGCCCAGTTGTAGCCACTCACAAACTTTTTGTAGCGAATCAAGTCCGTGCGACGATGGCCTTCCCAGTACAATTCACGCCCGCGCTCGGCCAAAATAAAATCAAGTGTAAGTTGGGTGGCAGTGATGTTGCCCGTGGTGCCTTTGAAGGCGCGGTTGCGGAGCGCATTGATGTAAGTAAGTGCTTGCGCAGTGCTACCACCCGTTCCACCGCGAAGTACGGCCTCGGCGTAGGTCAAATAAACGTCGGCCAAGCGGAAGAGTGGGAAATCATTGTCGGGAAAATTGCCCTCGGTATCTGAGCCTTTCACGCCCGCGCGGGTTACGTTTTTGTATTTGCCAATGGCGTAGCCGTCGGTAAATGTAGGAATTTCGTCAATGTCGAGCTTCTGTCCGTCGGTGTGAAAAATAGCACGGCGGTCGGTTTTGCCCGTTACGTCAGGAAACAACCCCACAAATTGCGGTGTGGTGCGCAAGCCACCCCAACCGCCGTTGATACCATAAACAGCAGGGTTCATGTTGCCACCCACAGGAGCGTGTACCAAAAACGTCATACCACCCCAAGTTTTGGTGCGTGTACCATCGAACGTCACCGAAAAGATGGTTTCCGTTGATTTGTCGTTGTCGGCCAAGAAAAGGTGCTGGTACTCAGCATCAAGTGTGTAAGCGTTTGACGAGATGATTTTGTTGCAATACGTCACTGCGTCGTTATAGCGACCCATGCCCGTATAAACTTCGGCGTTGAGGTACAACTTGGCCAACAATGCCCAAGCGGCAGCTTTGTCAGCCCGTCCGTACTCGTTTTTCTTAGGGTCAACCAGTTCATTTTCAATGGCTTTCAACTCCGACTCGACGTAGTTGAACAACTCGATACGAGAGGCTTGACGGGGCAGAAACGACCCTACGGCGTCTTCTTCCGTTACAAAAGGCACACTACCAAACATATCAAGCGCGTGGTAGTAGCTCAACGCCCTCATAAAGCGAGTTTCGGCGCGATAGGCTTTGATGGCGTTGTCGCCTGTGATGTTACGACTGGCCAGTTTGGCGTCGGTAGTTTCACGAATAAACTCGTTGCAAAGTGTGATTTGATAGTACAAACGGTTGTACATGGCCGCAATGAACTCATTGCCCGATGTCCAGCGCATGTAGTGATAATCAGGCAAACTGCCGTCGTTCCAACCAATCACGGCCTCATCGGTAGTAAGCTCTTGTGCTTTCCAATATTGACGCAAGTAAGTCGAAAAACCTTCGTCAATGCCGCTGATGTCGGGCTTGCCCGCAGGACCTTGCTGACCGCTCACGGCCAATCCAGCATACACTTTTGCCAATATTTTGCGGTAATTGGCAGGGTCGTTATAGACCGTGGCCGAGGTAACGTCAATAAACGGTACGCGGTCGAGGTCTTTGACACAAGACGTGGCCCACAGGGTCAGCGTCAGTAAGATAAGTTTATTTTTCATGTTGCTTAGAAATTTACGTTGATACCCAACGAAATAGTCCGCGGGCGTGGATAGAAATTGTTGTCAATACCGCCTGCAATCTCGGGGTCTAAACCACGGTATTTGGTGATGATAAAGGCGTTCTGCACAATAGCCGACAAACTCGCCGTGGCTTTTTTGTTGAAAATCTGCCCTAAGTTGTACCCCAAAGAGATGTTGTCCATACGCGCAAACGAAGCATTTTCGAGGTAATAATCAGAGAAATACTGGTTGTTGCCAAAGCCCGTTTCAAACACGTTGGGCGACACGTTGGCGAGGTAATTATTGCCTGCCAACAGGCCACGATAGACACCATTGTTGGAATACACGTTGTTGTACATGTAGTTGCCTACGCTGCCGCGCATCACAAAACCCGCCGTAAACTGCTTGTAAGAAGCCTGTGCGCTAAACCCTAAGAATACGTTGGCGTTGGGATTCTCAAAACGATAGCGGTCGTCGGGCGTGATTTTGCCGTCGTTGTTGAGGTCTTCGTACAGCCCTTCGATGGGTTTACCGGCTTCGTTATAGACCTGCTTAAACACGTAAAATGTATTGGTAGGATAGCCCACCGTGTGAATCTGAATGGTGTTGCCCACGCCACCCGAAATGCCACCCGTCAAAATCCCTGGAAAAGTGGGGTCGGGTACTTTGGTGAGTTGGGTGATTTCGTTTTTGTTGTAGGTAATGTTAAAATTTAAGTCCAAGTTGAACTTTTCGTTGGAGATAGGCGAGGTATTGATGGTAAACTCCACACCGCTGTTTTGAATACTACCTACGTTGGTCAAGATTTGGTTGGTGAGGTTGGAACCCGCAGGGACGGGAATCACGCTCAACAAATCTTTGGTAGTACGGCGGTACAAATCCACACTACCCGAAATACGCCCCGCTTTGATGCCAAAGTCCAAGCCGATGTTTTGGGTTTCGGTTTGCTCCCATTTGATGTTGGCGTCGTAGCCTTCGGGGCGAAGTGTGTTCAAAAACGTGTTGCCCAACTGATACAAAGCGGTGCTTTCGCTCAACGTATAGCGTGCCAAATAAGGGTAATCGCTCAACACATCTTGCTGACCCGTCACACCCCAACCGAGGCGAAGTTTGAGGTCGGTGAAAACGCCTGAATTTTTGAGGAAAGACTCTTCGTTGAGCTTCCAAGCCAACGCCGCCGAAGGGAACGTTCCCCAACGGTTGTCGGGGCTAAAGCGCGACGAACCATCTTGGCGCAACGTAAACGTAGCGATGTAGCGGTCTTTCAAGGTGTAGTTGGCACGGCCATAAAACGACACCAGCGTATTTTGGGTTTTGTAAATGGTGTTGTTGAAAATCTCGCCTTTGAGGTTTTTGTCCAAATCACCACCCTCACGCAAGAAATCTTGGTATGAATAACCCGCCATTACGTCAAAACGGCTGCTGCCCAAGTTTTTGGCGTAGTTCAAGTAAAATTCAAGGGTTTTGTTGTTGCGTTTTTGGTTGTAGCTACCATCCACACCACCACGGAAATAGGCAGAAGCCGCCGCCGCAGGCACGGAGCGCGTACCGTCGGAGTTTGACAAATCTAAGCCCAAATTGAGGTTGGCTTTCAAATCTGGCAAGAAGTGGAATTTGTAGTCAAACACGGCGTTCATAATGCTACGACGCACGTTGCTGAGGTCTTGACGCATATTGAGCAAGCCCAACGGGTTGCGCGGGGCGAGCGTATTGGGGAGTTTGGTGGCGGGGTCGAGCCACTCGTAGTAGCCGCCAAACGCGCTTTCGTTACCGCTTCTGATAGGTTGCGTAGGGTCAAACGCAATGGCCGAACCGATAGCCCCTTGGTCGGCGAAGGTATTGTTGATGAGTGCGCCTTTGTAGTTCAAATCCACTTTGAGGTGATTGTTCAAAAACGACGGACTCACGCCCAAACTGCCTGACATACGGTTCATGTTGGAGGTTTTCAACACGCCATTTTGGTCCAAATACCCCACCGAAGCGCGGAAAGGTACGCTTTTGATGGCTCCTGTGAGGCTAAGGTTGTTGTCGTGGGTGAAAGCCGAACGATAGATTTCGTCTTGCCAATTGGTGTTTTCTTTGCCCAACTGCGCCTTTTGAGCGGCGTTGCCACGCTGATTGACCAACGCCCGAAAGTCGTCTGCCGAAAGGGTCTCGACCTGCTTGGTGTTGGTCGCCGACGACAACACGCTGCTAAACGCCACGCGGAGTTTATCGCCAGCGCGGCCTTTTTTGGTCGTAATCAAGACTACCCCGTTGGACGCCCGCGAACCGTAAATGGCAGTAGCAGAGGCATCTTTCAAGATAGAAAACGTTTCGATGTCGTTGGGATTGATAAAGCTGAGGGCATTGGCCGCGCCTGCAATCCCGCTGCTTTCGAGCGGTACACCGTCAATAACGATAAGCGGGTCGTTGTTGGCGTTCAACGAAGACCCACCCCGAATCCGAATCCGACTTCCTGCGCCTGGCGCACCGCTGTTGGAGGTGATTTGGACGCCCGCGAGTTTGCCCGCCACGAGTTGTTCGGGGGTTTGGATATTACCCTTGATGAAGTCTTGCGAACTGATGGTCGTAATCGAACCCGTCACGTCTTTTTTCTTTTGTGAACCGTACCCAATCACCACAATTTCGTTGAGGCTTTTGGTGTCGTTGTCCAAGGCTACGTTGAGCGTGGTACTGCTCGCCAAGACTTCTTTTGAGACCATTCCTACAAAACTAAACACCAGCGTTTCGTTGGCGGCGGCGTTGATTTTGTAAGCACCAGTGCCGTCGGTTTGGGTGCCGCGTGTTGTGCCTTTTACGAGTACGCTCACGCCCGGCAGTTCCGCGCCGTTTGTTTCTTTGACCGTTCCAGATACTGTGCGGTCTTGTGCCATGAGTAGCGAGCCGAAGATTGCCCAAGCACTCAGTGTGAGTCCCAACTTGTGCCAATAATTGCACCGTCGAGAACTGTTGTAGAGTTGTTCTACCATTTGGGTTTGAATGAAGTTTGTTTAAAAGTTAAGAAAGCGTATTTGACAAAACCAGTGCATAGTTAAGTCAAAAAGTTCTTGCAAAAGTACCATATCAAAAAGCCCCAATCGTTCCACTTTACGAAAGGAGGCGTATAGTTGAACAAGAAACACAAACTACTGAAAATCAAAATATTAACTCTAAAAACAACGGTGCCACTTTATAAAATGACACCTATTTGAAGTCTTCAATGGCACAATCTTCTCAAACATATTCAAACGCAATGAAATAAGGTTTTGACAATTATTTTTTCGCTTCAACTTGTACGTACAAGTTAATTTATTTTCCTTTGTGTCACTTTTAAGTGGCTAAAAAAACACATCAATACAACACTTGTCCGTACAGGATTAACATGAATACCGAACTTATCCAATCACTTTTGGGGCTTCAGTGGGGCAATTTCATCGGAGGGCAAAGCCTCCCCGCTGCTGATGGTCAAACCCTCACGCTATTTTCACCCGCCAACGGCGAACCCATCGCCACTATCGCCAAATCCTCGGCAGAAGATGTTGGCTACGCCGTCGAAACGGCCCAACGAGGCTTCCAAGAATGGAGCAAACTAACGGCCTATCAGCGCGAAGCGATTTTGAAAAAAGCCACCGCCCACGTGCGTACCCAAGCCGACCGCATCGGATACTTGATGGCACTCGAACAAGGCAAGCCCTTCGCCCAATCTCGCTCGGAAGTCATCGGCTCGTGCGATACGATTGACTACTTCGCGGCAGAAGGTGTGCGCGTGGAGGGCTACGTCAATCAAACCGAAAAAAATGGCGTCTTTTCGATGGTCAAATATTTCCCCGTGGGCGTATGTGGGCTCATTACGCCCTGGAATTATCCCGTTTCACTCCTTTCTTGGAAGCTCGGCCCCGCGTTGGCGGTGGGTTGTTCGGTGGTGGTCAAGCCGACTACCGTCACGCCGCTGTCGCCGATGGCTTTTTGCAGGGCGTTGGTGGAGGGCGGAGTTCCTGCCAATGTCGTCAATGTCGTCACAGGGCAAGGCAGTACCGTGGGCAATGCCCTCGCGCAGCATCCGCTGGTCAAAAAAGTGGCGATGACGGGTTCGACTGATACGGGCAAAAAACTAATGCAAACCGTCGCCCCTTATTTGAAGAAGATTTCGCTCGAATTGGGAGGCCAATGCCCCGCCATTATATGTGCCGATGCCGATGTTAAAAATGCCGCTACGGTGGTGGCTTACAAGGGGTTTCGCAATATGGGGCAGTCGTGTAGTAGCGTCAATCGGGTGTATGTTCACGCGAGTATTCACGATGAATTTGTGGCCGAACTCAAAAAATTGGCCGAAAAATTGACCATAGGCGACGGCCTCACCGACGGCAACGTGGACTTGGGTCCAATGGCTACTGCCGACGGCGTCGCTACCTCTCAAGCGCACGTAACTGATGCCATCGCCAAAGGCGCAACGCTCATCACGGGCGGCCAACGACCTGACGGTGAGGCGTTTGCCAAAGGAAATTATTTCTTGCCGACGATTTTGGACCACTGCAACGCTTCCATGAAAGTGATGCAAGAAGAGACGTTTGGGTGCGTAGTACCGATTGAAACCTTCACCACCCTCGACGAAGCCGTCCAAAAAGCCAACGACACCCACTACGGACTCGTGGCCTACGCTTTTACCAAAGATTTCAAAACCACCATGCTGCTCGGTGAACAACTGGAAGCGGGAACGGTCTGTATCAACAGCGGGGCGGTCAATACCAACTACGCCCCCTACGCGGGCTGGAAAGATTCGGGCTACGGCGTGGAGCTTTCGCGCAACGCCGTTTTTGAATATTTAGATACCAAACACATCAAAGTAGAAGGACTCTGATGGCATTTTAAAACTTTAAGCAATGGCGGCGGCAGAGGATTTAATAATCCAATCAATGGTGCCGAGTAACTTAGGTAGATTTTGGATAGAATAGCGGTCTATGTCCACATAAATCGTCTGGTTTTGAAGCATCAAAAACGCCCAATCGAAACCATTAGTACAAGCCCCAAAAAGTAGAGGCACCTGACGGCCTCGCTGTTCGTTAAAAACCCGCGCACCGAGCAATTGTGCCGCATTTTGTGCTTGATTTTTGGGAGATTCTATGTCAGCTTTCTTGGCCTCCAAAACACTCAAAATCGGGCTACGAACTTCTCGTGATTGGGGCGACAACGATATGATATAGTCACATTCACCGTACAGTCGACGTTTTTTGTCGCTGTCAAGTATCTCACCCGAAAACAACTGCGCTTTGTCGGTATTGTTGTACATGGATTCTTGCAAGATAGGAAAAACAATGGCCTCTGATACCGCCTTTTCGGTCGTGAGTGGAATGTTGGCCGATCTACTGAGGGTTTCCAGCAACCAAGCCGAAGGCGGAATATCGGGGTATGAATTAACAAAAATCTTTTTGGTTTGTTGAATCACCCCAAACTCATTTTCGATTTTCTCAAATGTAAA
>JALOLW010000005.1 GCA_025455795.1 Spirosomataceae bacterium | reverse complement strand
AACTCATCATGGAAGCCCTCGGTGCGCAGGTTCAACTCAAAATTTATCCCAATATGCCTCATACCATCATCCAAGATGAAGTATCGGAAGTGAGGAAGGAAATTTTTGGGCTTTAAGTACTAAAGCAAAAGTGTTGGGGTGTATCCCCACAAGGGTTCAAAACCCGTGTAGGGCTGAATGCAACGAATCAAGCACCCGAAAACTTTTGCTCAACTCCTTAAAACTTCAGCCCCATGCTCACCAAAAAAATACTATATAGATTTTAGTGGGACTCTGACAATTTTTGTGGCTAACCTCATCCCCATCCCTTCTCCTGCCAGGAGAAGGGGGCAGTACATAGTCCCTCTCCTGACAGGAGAGGGATTTAGGACGGTCGGCCGCTGCCGTGAGGTTGAATATACGTACCACAAAAATTGTCAGAGAACGGAATAAGTAAAATGATGTTTTGTTATTTTTATTTAGATTTTTTCTAAACAAGTTTTTATCTTTGCGGCGTATCTATTTAAAATTCATACATAAAACCGTAAAGAAAAAATGAAAAAGCCAGTATTAGTGGTGGCAAGTGTATTGGCAGGTATCGTCCTGTTGAGCAGTTGCCAAAAAGAGGAAGTTACCGCCCCCCTTGTGATTCCGACCAGTTATGATGCGAGTAAGTTTGACCAAAACGCCGCCGCGCAGTTGGCAGTCGTAACGGCCATCAACGATATGACCAACGAAGCCAAAAAAGGGCGCGTGTTGGGCGGAAAAGTATCTGACGCGACGATGAAAACGATTTTTGCGGCGGGCAATCCATCGGCAAAATCACAAACAACAACCTACTTTGCGGGACGTTTGGAAAATGAGTGGTTTACCGAAACAGCCAAAGCCAGCGGCACCACTTATACCCCTGGCGACCCCAAAACCAAAGGACAAGGTGGCATGTACGGCGGTTATTTGTTTGACGAAAATGGCCTTGAAATTGAGCAACTTATCGAAAAAGGAACGTTTGGCGCAACGCTCTTTAACCATGCCGTGTCGTTGGTCAATGGCCCCATGACCGTAGCCACCGCCGACCAACTCATGGCCATCATGGGCGTGAGTCCGTTGTTTCCAAATAGTGCCACCGCCACCAGTAGTGCGCGCCCCGACCGTGCCATGGGCAACTACGCCGCTCGCCGCGACAAAAACGATGGCAACGGGCTATACACAAAATTGAAAAATGATTTTCTGAAACTCCAAGCGGCCCTCAAAGCGGGCGATAAATACAACAAAGAGCGCGACGAAGCCGTAGATGGCATCATGGAAAATTGGGAGAAAGTAAACGCTGCTACCATCATCAACTACTGCCACAGCGTGATTGGCACCATGAGCCAAACCACCACCACCGATGCCCAAAAATCTTCGGCGTTGCACGCTTACGGTGAGTGTGTGGGTTTTGCGCACGGTTTTCGTACTATTTCGCGCAAGAAAATCACCGATGCGCAATTGGACGAAATCTTGACCTTGCTCAATGCGCCTGCTACTGGTACGCCTACGTCGTACTTATTCATCACCGACCCTGCCAACCAACTGCCTAAGTTGCAGCAAATTATTACCAAGTTGCAAAACATTTATGGCTTCTCGGCGGCAGAAATCGAAGACTTCAAGAAAAACTGGGTAAGCGAGCAAAAACGTTAAACTATGTTGAAGAAAGCGAAAAATCTGTTTTTCATCACGGGGCTACTCACGGGTAGCCTCCTGATGTTTTGGGCGTGTAATCAATCGGACAACAACGACCCCAAAGCGACGGGATTTGACCGTAAAGAAATGCTGCGGCAGTACGCCGACAACATCGTTAAGCCGCGTTTTGCGGCCTTACAGTCGGGAGTGAATGCTCTCCAAACAGCCACGCAAACCTTTGTGAATCAGCCTACTGAAAATAGTTTGGATGCGTTGCAGAAAACGTGGGTCACTACCTACGAAACTTGGCAAACCGCCAAGGGCTTCAACTTTGGCCCTGCGGGCGAAGAAGGACTGCGCAAAGGGTTGATTGAGGAAATTGGGACGTACCCTGCTGCGCCTACCAAAATCGAAAATACGGTCAGAAGCGGGCAATTCAATTTCAACAATTTCGACCGTGACGCACGCGGTTTTTTGGCCGTAGAATACCTCATTTTTGGCAAAACGCCCGCCGAATTGGTAGCGCAGTTTGCCGAAAAAAATCGCCGCGATTTCTTGACCGCTGCCGTGGGCAACATCAAAACCCGCGTGGATGCCGTGGTGGCGGCTTGGCCAGCTTATCAAACGGAGTTTTTGGCCAAAGACGGTACGGATGTTGGCAGTTCTTCATCGCAGGTTTACAACGAGTTTGTGCGCAACTTTGAGGCTATCAAGAATTTTAAAGTGGGCTTGCCGTTGGGCCGTCGCCCTGGCCAAACCAAAGCCGAACCCGAAAAAGTAGAGGCTTTTTATTCGGGCGAGTCGCTGCGGTTTATCAAAGCCAATCTCAAAGCGGTCGAAGATTTTTATTATGGTCGCGGAGAAGGCAAAGATGGGGTTGGTTTTAAAGAATATTTGGAAAGCGTAGAAGGTGGTAAAGCACTGATTGCCAGCACCGAAGCTCAACTGACAGCCATTAAGAAGGCCCTCGACGCTGTACCGACTACCACGCCTTTGTCGCAAACCATCGTGCGTAGCCCTGCCCCCGTGGACGCGCTGCACACCGAACTTCAAAAACATACCCGCTTTTTCAAAAGTGATATGTCGTCTATCTTGGGCATTTCTATCACGTTTTCGAGCGGCGATGGTGATTGAGAATCGTCGTTTGGCTTTTATTTGCTACCAGCCCATTTCCATTTGGCCGCTCGTTACGTTTCGGGTAGTATTTGGGCTGATGATGCTCGTCAGTACGGTGCGTTTTCTGTGGTTGGGGTGGGTTGAAGACCACTACCTCAGCACCCAAGTTCAGTTCAAATATTACGGCTTCGAGTGGGTGCAGACTTTACCCTCTTTTTGGCTATATACGCTTCATTATCTGATGCTTGCGGCGGCGATGGGTATTTTGTTGGGGGCGTTTTACAGGCTTTCGGCAGTAGTATTTTTTTTGACTTTTACCTATGTTCAACTCATTGATTTGACGTATTACCTCAACCATTACTATTTTGTGAGTTGGGTAGCGTTGTTACTGATTTTTGTGCCTGCCCACGCGCAAGCGTCGGTAGATACGTGGCGGGGGCGGGTGGAAGTATGCGAGCAAGTACCTGCTTGGAGCATCAACATCATCAAGTTTCAGATTGCGGTGGTGTATATTTATGCGGGTTTGGCCAAAATCAATTACGACTGGTTGGTATTGGCCTTGCCGCTCAAAATTTGGCTTCCCGCCGCCGACAAAATCCCGATTTTAGGTCCGTTGTTCAAAATGCCCATTATGCCTTATTTGTTCAGTTGGGCAGGTATGTTGTACGATACTTTCATTGTATTTTTTTTGATGTACCGCCCCACCCGCATAGTGGCTTACGGGGCTGTTCTGGCATTTCATATTGTGGTGGGTATTTTGTTCCAAATCGGCGTGTTTCCGTTGGTAATGATTGGGGCAACGCTCATTTTTTTCTCAGACGAGTGGCACTTACGACTATGGACTCGTCTTCGGGTGTTGTCATCACAAAGCCCTATTCATCACTCATCATTTATAACCGCACGGGCCGCCCCGTCATCATTCAACACTATCTATTTATCTATTTACCTCATTTTCCAACTCCTCTTCCCGTGGCGGTATTTGCTCTACGACGGCAATGTTTTTTGGACCGAAGAAGGCTACCGATTTAGTTGGCGCGTGATGCTCATGGAAAAAGCCGGAACGGCTACTTTTTACGTTAAAGACCGCCAAACGGGGCGCGAGGGCGTGGTAAACAACGGTGATTTTCTGAATACCCACCAAGAAAAACAAATGGCCATGCAGCCCGATATGATTTTGCAATACGCTCATTTTTTGAAGGAGTATTACCAAAAAAAAGGGGTGCACAGTCCAGCAGTACGCGCCGAAGTGTATGTAACGCTCAACGCACGCCCAAGTCGTTTGCTGATTGACCCCGCCGTTGATTTAACCCAAATCCAAGACAGTTGGCAACCGAAAAAGTGGATACGGCAATACGATGATTTTTAAATTGAAGGAACAGACGCACGAGTGTTAGCCATTTTATACTTTTGCCCGCCCCTCATTTAAAAAATGATGCGGCATCTCGCGATGAGGCGAAATCGTTGGTTCTTTGGGCTTCCCAAGATTGGAGAGGATTTTACTTCCAAAAATACGTATCTTTGTACCGCATTTTCACATTACCATGACCGAAAGATACCTCCAACGTGGCGTTTCTGCTTCCAAAGAAGACGTACACCGTGCCATTGCCAAACTCGACAAAGGACTCTACCCTAAGGCTTTCTGCAAAATTGTTCCTGACATTTTGGCCGCCGACCCCGACTACTGCACCATCATGCACGCCGACGGCGCAGGTACCAAAACTTCCTTGGCCTATATTTATTGGAAAGAAACGGGCGACTTGTCGGTTTGGAAGGGTATCGCCCAAGATTCTATCGTAATGAACACCGACGACCTCATCTGCGTAGGCGCGACGGGGCCGATGCTGCTATCGTCGAGCATTGACCGCAACAAAAACAAAATCCCCGGGGAGGTCATTGCCGAAATCATCAATGGCACCGAAGAAGTGCTTGAAATGCTCCGTAGTCATGGTGTGGAGATTTACAGCACGGGCGGTGAGACCGCCGACGTGGGCGATTTGGTACGGACCATCACCGTCAATAGCACCGTCATTGCCCGCATGAAACGCGCTGATGTTATTTCCAACGACCGCATCCAAGCGGGTGATGTCATTGTGGGTTTGGCTTCTTTTGGACAAGCGACTTACGAACCTACTTACAACGGCGGCATGGGCAGCAACGGTCTCACTTCTGCCCGTCACGATGTGTTGGACAGCTACTTGGCCAGCAAATACCCGGAAAGTTTTGACCCCGAAATCCACTCTGCGTTGGTGTATAGCGGTAATCAACGCCTCACCGACACCGTTCCTAACACCCCCGTTAATGTAGGTCAATTGATTTTGTCGCCTACGCGCACCTATGCGCCCGTGGCCAAAGTGCTTTTGGACGAACTCCGTCCTTGTATTCACGGCATGGTGCATTGTAGTGGTGGCGCACAGACCAAAGTGTTGCATTTTGTTGATAATCTACACGTCGTCAAAAACAACCTCTTTCCGATTCCCCCTCTTTTTCGACTCATCCAAGCCGAAAGCGGGACGAGTTGGCAGGAAATGTACAAAGTCTTCAACATGGGTCACCGCCTTGAGATCTATCTTTCAGAAGCCCACGCCCAGCGCGTCATCGAAATCGCCCAGTCGTTTGGTATTGAAGCCCAACTCATTGGCTATGTCGAAGCTCATTCTACCAAAAAAGTGACCATCCAGAGTGAGTTTGGCGCGTTTGAGTACTAGTAAACCAGAAGATTATTTTTTTAAACTTAAACGGAGAATATCATTTTTCCAAACAATTATTCTATTTTTGCGTTATAGTATGCAAGCATACTAATTTTAAAAACACAAAGCCAATTCCACTTAACTTTTCAATACCATGCCACAGTATTTCAGTCGCCGGAATCTCAACTTCCTTTTGTATGAAGTTTTCAACGCCACTGCTTTGAATCAATATCCGCGTTTCAGCGCGCATGACCGCGAAACGTTTGACATGACGCTCGACGCCATCACGCAGATAGCTGATACCTATATGTACCCGTATCTGCGCGAGGTGGACCGAAACCAACCCGAGCTTCGTGATGGTCAAGTAGAAGTACATCCCAAGGTAGGAGAGTACCTCAAAGCTATTGGTGAAGCGGGGCTTATTGGAGCACCGTTTTCGTTTGAAGATGGGGGCCAGCAAATGCCCGAAACCGTGGCAGCTTGTATTGGCTACATTGCCATGGCAGCCAACAACGGCATGATGTACACGGGACTCACGGCAGGTGCGGCAGATTTGATTGTAGCATTTGGGTCAGAAGAACTCAAACAAAAATACGTAGCCAATATGCTCGCGGGCAAGTGGCAAGGTACAATGGCTTTGACCGAGCCACAAGCAGGTAGTTCGTTGTCAGATATTACCACCTCGGCCTCACCCCAAGCCGATGGTACGTATCGCATCAAAGGCCAAAAGGTTTTTATTTCGGCAGGCGACCACAATCACTGCGACAATATCATCCACTTGATGCTGGCGCGGATTGACGGTGCACCCAAAGGGACGAAAGGAATTTCTCTTTTTGTGGTCCCCAAATACCGCATAGACGACAATGGCAACAAAACCCGCAATGACGTTACCTCGACGGGCGTGTATCACAAATTAGGTCAAAAAGGAGTCCCAGCGATGCACCTCACGATGGGCGATGCCGACGACTGCCACGGGTGGCTGGTGGGTGAGCCGCACAAAGGGTTGCCTTACATGTTTCAAATGATGAACGGCGCCCGCATAGGCGTTGGCATGACAGGGGCAGCTATCGCATCGGCAGCGTACTATGCTTCGTTGCAATACGCCAAAGAGCGTCCTCAAAGCCGTCGTTTAGACGAAAAAAGCGCGTTGGATAGTCCCCAAATCCCCATTATTCAGCACCCTGATGTAAAACGGATGCTGTTGCTTCAAAAAGCCGTTGTAGAGGGTTCATTGTCGCTTTTGATAGAATGTTCGCGTTATTTTGACCTTTCACACGCCGCCGAAGGCGAAGAAAAAGCAAACAGTGCGTTGTTGTTGGATTTGCTGACGCCCATCGCCAAAACCTACCCTTGCGAAATGGGCCTCGTCGCTGTCAGCAATGGTCTCCAAGTGCTGGGTGGTTACGGCTTTACCGAAGACTTTCCGTTGGAGCAATACTACCGCGACATCCGCATCACGCCGATATATGAAGGTACAACGGGCATCCAAGGCCAAGATTTGCTCGGTCGTAAAGTCACCATGAAAGGTGGAAAAGCCGTCCAACTTTTATTTGCCGAAATCAATAAGGTGATTTCGGAAGCCGAGACTTTTGACGAATTGAAGCCATACGCCAAAAAACTCCAAGCGGAACTCGCCCGCGTGCAAGAAGTAACGATGGCCTTGATGCCGTTTGCGATGCAAGGCCAGATTGAACGCTATTTGATGGACGCGACGCTTTATTTGGAGATGTTTGGCAATATGACCATCGCTTGGCAATGGCTCAAACAAGGGGTAGCCGCTAAGCACGCCCTCCTCACCCAAAGCCCCGAAGGTGACGAAGAAGTTTTTTATGAAAGCAAGATTCATACCATGAAGTATTTCTTCCACTATGAATTGCCCAAAAACTTAGGTTTGGCGGCACGTCTCAAAGACAACGAAGTGCTGACAATCGCCCAAGAAAAAGAAGTGGTACTCTAAGATTTTTCATTCATCAACTGAAAACCAAGTGCAACAGTCCCGACTTTTGGTCGGGATTTGTTGTTTTTGAGAAGAAAGTTTTAACTTTGAAGCCCTAAAACCTTACTTCTATGATGTCTTTTAAGTCATCGGTATTGAGTTGTTTTGCTGCGCTGTGGTTGTTCGGCTGTGCCAGTTCCAAGCCCATCGTGTTCAAGAAAAACACCACAGATACCGATCCATATAGCAACTATGACGAAGATTTGGCGGTGGTGCGCCCACGCTATAAAGAACCCTCCGCTGCTGAAGTTTCTCCTAAAAAACCAGAAACAAGACCCACTACATCTTCCCAACCTCTTCATATCAACCGTCAGTTGGATGCTGCGACTGATACCATTGCGGCCCAAAACCGCGCTATCCGTTATGCGGCAGGTTATCGCATCCAAATTTACGTAGGCAATGTACGCCAAGAAGCCGACGACGCTCGCCTCTACACTTATCAGACATTTCCCGAACTCAACCCTTATCTCCAATATTCACCTCCTACTTATCGTATTCGCATTGGTGATTTTATGACCCGCATAGACGCCGAGCGGTACTTGCAGCGCGTCAAAGAGCGATATGAAGCGGCGGTAATTTTGGCCGAGAAGATAGAGTTGAAAAAGAGTTTACTCGTCAAATAATTCTTCAAATATCTCCGTAAATTGTCGTGCGAAGCATAGTAAAAACCTCAAAAATAATTCTTTTGAAGGTCGATTCTGACAAGTCAAAATCTTTGTATTGTTAAAAAATACTATTTGCATTTTGACCAATAAGCCCGTGAAAGTGAGCAAAATACTTAAAATCAGTCTTTGAAAAATCCATTATTAGCAGAGGTAAGTTTTTTAAAAATTTAAAAAAAACAAAATCAAAATTTGATTTTTTTTTAGCTGAAATGATATAGCTTTGTACCGCATTTTTTAGAGGTATTTTAGAAAAACTCCAAAAAAAATTTTACGATTGTTCGTATTTACCATTTAAAATTTTCGTTTTCTTTACGCCTCAAACACTTAAACTATAATTTAATTTTTTGTTTCAATTAAACCCTAAAAAGTAAAGTCTAATGGAAAAGAAGGCTACATCTCCCGCTCCGGCCAAAGCTGCCGCTCCCAAAAAATCAGCAGGTGGTTTGAATCCTGTATTGGTTATCCCCGTCCTATTCGTGATAGCCATTTGTGTGTATTTGTTTATTTGCGGTGCCCCTAGTCACTTCCGTGGAGCAGACGTAGAAGGTAAAGCAGCGGCTTCCGTTGCCTTCTTGGATGGCAAAGACATTCACCCTGTTGATGGCGATTATTTCGGCATCGTTTACAAAGGTGGTTTTGTCGTACCATTCTTGTTTACCTGTTTCTTGATTGTGTTGGTGTTCTCTATTGAGCGCTTCTTGATTATTGGCAAAGCCAAAGGCTCAGGCTCAATTGACGATTTTGTACGCAAGGTGAAGAGCCTTTTGGACAAAAACGACGTAGAAGGTGCCATCAAAGAGTGCGACAAGCAAAAAGGCTCGGTGGGCAACGTTGTTAAGACGGCTCTTCACAAGTACAACCAACTTACTGCTGACACTGAGTTGTCGAAAGACCAGAAATTGGCGGCTCTCCAAAAAGAAGTAGAAGAAGCCACCTCACTTGAGCTTCCAATGCTCGAAAAGAACTTGACCGTTATCGCTACCCTCGCTTCGGTTTCTACCCTCGTTGCCCTTCTCGGTACGGTATTGGGTATGATTCGCGCCTTTGCCGCGATGGGTACTACAGGTGCACCTGACACGGCTGCCCTTGCAACAGGTATCTCAGAAGCCCTTATCAATACTGCCCTCGGTATCGGTACTGCCGCTATCGCTACAATCATGTATAGCTACTTCACCAGCAAAATTGATGAGCTTACTTACAAGATTGACGAAATTGGTTTGAGCATCCAACAGAACTTCTCTGCTCATAACTAATTGACGTTCAAAGCAAATTGATGATATATAAAAAAATTATATATAAAAATTTGCTTTGTATTTAAAAACTATTTTATATTTGTATCGTCAATCTAAATTGATTCGGAAATGGCTGCAGTAAAACCGAAACGTAACTATCCAATGATGGACATGACGGCGATGTGCGACGTGGCCTTCTTGCTACTGACCTTCTTTATCTTGACGGCTCAGTTCAAATCGCAAGACGCGGCTACCATCGAAACGCCCTCGTCTATCTCAGGTCTTGTAGTACCTGACAAAGACGTAATGACCATCTCCTTGGACAAAGAAGGTAAAGTCTATTTCGGAGTGGATAACCAAGTCACCAGACAAGGAATGTTGGAAAGTATGGCCTCAGCAGAAGGAATGCAATTTTCGCCTGCCGAAACCAAAGCTTTCATGCTTCAATCCAACTTTGGCGTACCTATGAATCAACTCAAAGGCTTTTTGAGCTTGCCCAAAGACCAAATGGCTGCTGTGAAGCAACCTGGCATACCCGTGGACTCAACCGCTCAAAATGACTTAGCGAAGTGGATTTACCAAGCCCGTAAGACCAACAACGACTTGCGGATTTGTATCAAAGGAGATAACCTTTCCAAGTTCCCCAAATTTAAAGATGTACTGAACGCACTACAAGCTCAAAACATCAATAAGTTTTACTTGGTGACAGGCAGCGAACAACCACCCGCTGGCTGGAAAGAAGACGAATAATTTGTAGTTCACTACTAAACATTTAAAAACATGGCAGACATACAACAAGGCGGTGGAGGCGGTAAAGACGGAAAAGTCCGTAGTAAAAAAGCCTCTACCCGTGTGGACATGACTCCGATGGTGGACTTGGGTTTTTTGCTTATCACTTTCTTTATCTTGGCTACGACCCTCAGCAAGCCCAAAGCAATGACGCTGAACGTACCTGATAAACAAAATAAAGAAGAGCAGAAAACCGACCCAATCAAAGCCTCAAAAGTATTGACGCTTTATTTGGGCAACGACAACATCGTACACGTACTCGATGGTATCGCTCCCGACGACGAGAAAGCCAAAACCGAAATGAAAGATGTTTCTTTCCAAGAGGTTCGGACGGCTATTTTGAAATCAAAGCAGCGTATCAACTCCCAAAACCCCAAAGACGACAAAGGCAACGAGCCGTTTGTGTGTGTCATCAAGCCGCTACCAGGTTCTACTTACAAAAACATGGTGGATGCCCTTGATGAAATGAAAATCACCAAAACTTCTCGCTATGCCATGGTGGACTTGCTCCTCCAAGCCGACAAAGACCTTTTGGGTGATAAAATCAAAGACAACGACCAAAAATAGTAAAAGTTTAAACCCTCAAAAGCACTATGGCTGAATCACAAGCATCTGCGTTGACCTTAGACGATATTGTCTTTGCCAATCGCAACAAGGCGTATGGTGCATACGATCTGAGAAAATCATACCGCAAGACCCTGACCCGCGCCCTTTTGGTGGGTGGACTCATCTTCTTGCTGGCGATGCTTTCTCCGACGCTCATCAGTCTGATTCCCTCTGACAAAGAAGAACTTTCGATGACAGAAGTAGATTTGATGAAGCTGCCACCGCCGCCAATAGACCCCAACGAGCCTCCTCCTCCGCCACCTCCACCAGTGGAGTTGCCTAAGGTGAACACGGTTCAATTCTTACCACCAGAGGTTAAGAAAGACGAAGAAGTACCCGAAGAAGCACCGCCTCCGACCGTAGAGGAATTGAAGGAAGCAGTAGCTGCCGAGAAAACCCAAGAAGGTGATCCCAACGCCGAAGAAGCTATCGTAGCTCCCGAAGAGACAGCCCCTGTCAAAGAGGAAGTAAAAGTAGTAGAAGAAAAGGTAGAGGAGCAAATCTTCCAAGTAGTAGAGCAGCAACCTGAGTTTCCTGGAGGTATGGCTGCCTGCTATCAGTACCTTGGCAAAAACATCAAATACCCTGCGGCAGCCTCTCGCGCCAACGTGTCGGGAAAAGTATTCTTGACCTTTATAGTCAATACCGACGGAAGTATCCAAGACGTTCAAGTCCTGAAAGGACTGGGCTTCGGTTGTGACGAAGAAGCGATGCGCGTCGTAAAAACAATGCCAAAATGGAAGCCTGGTAAGCAATCTGGACGTGCCGTGCGCGTGAAGTTTAACTTGCCAGTAAGTTTTGTCCTTGAATAATCTATTGAAATTGTTGTAGAGACAAGGCGCGCCTTGTCTCTAATTTCAAAAATGAAACGCAAACCAATACATCAGCAGCTGGCAGCAACGCTTGCCATGACGATGGGGGTAGCATATTTCGGAGGAGGCCTCTTTTTAGCGGCCTCCTCTGCTACTTATGGGATTTTACCATCGGGATTTTTTAGGTACTTTTTTGCCGTACTGCTTATTTTGTACGGAGGGTACAGATTTTATCGTGGGTATCAGCAGAACAAAGAGAACAATTGAATGAGAATAAGTAGTTTTTTTGTGATAATGATGATGCTTTTGGTAGCGTGCAGTAGCCCCAAAAGCGATTCGCAACGCCAATACGACAATAACAGTATTACCATAGCAGCCGATGAAGCCTTCCAACCCATGTTGGACCAAATTTATCAGACTTTTATGGCCACTACCCCTGGCAAAACCATAAAAGTTACGTACCGCCCCGAAGAAGAAGCCATCTCGCTCATGCTTAGAGATACGGCAAGATTGGTACTCACTACGCGCGAACTCAACGAAGACGAGAAAAAAGTGTTTACATCGCAAGGAGCTACCTACAAATTATACCCCATTGCCACCGACGGCGTAGCACTCATCACCCACGAAAGCAACAAAGACATTCTTTTTTCAACCGATGAGTTGAGCCAAATTTTTAACAATAAAGTCACGGCTTGGAATCAACTCGAAGGGGGAAATATACAAGGTAAAATCACCCTCGTTTTCGACAACGCCAACTCGACCAACCTGCGCTTTGTGATGAAAAAATTTGGCCTCAAAAATGTCAATGGTCTTAATATTTTTGCGGCAGGGTCTAATCAAAAAGTAATAGAATATGTGCGTCAAAACCCTAATGCGATGGGTTTTATCGGGGTCAATTGGATAAGCGACGGCGAATCACCACTTTCGGCCAAACTTTCACAAGGGCTAAACGTCGTAGGTATTACAGACAAAAAAAATCCAACCAAAGCCGATTATTACCAGCCTTTTCAGCGCGATATTGGCCTCAAACGATACCCACTTCACCGTCAAGTATATATTATTTCGAGAGATACAAGGGCTGGTTTGGGCAGCGATTTTATCAATTACATTGTTCGGGATGTTGGCCCTTTGATAATAGAAAAATGTGGTCTTTGGCCTGCAAAACCCGCAAATAGAGAAGTAATTATCAATACGAAGCTATAAAATTTTTCAGTTTAACTACAATTTCATAGTTTTGTTTCCCGTTTTTGAGTCACAATTTTTATATCACCCCATTTTCAACCTACTTGGAAAAATGAAACGTACAATCAAATCTTGGTTAGCAGCGTTGGGCGCAAGTGTTTTAGTGTACGGTCAAGCTATGGCACAAGACATCGCTACTGGATTGAAGCAGTTGGATGGCAACCAAGCCTGTTTGGCCAAGGAAACCTTTGAGAAAGTCGCTGCCGCTACTCCCTCTGCCGACAATCAATTTTATTTGGGCTATTTTTATTTGCGTACCAAGCAACCCGACCTAGCCAAAGCTGCTTTTGAAAAAGGCTTGGCTGCCGACCCTAAAAATCAAATCAACAAGGTAGGCTTAGGCGCCGTGGCCATGGCCAAAGGCGACCGTGGTGCCGCTAATATGGCTTTCGACGAAGCCAAAAAAGCCACCAAAAACAAAAACGTGGATGTGCTATTCCGGATAGGGGAGGCTTGCACGGGTTTTGTTGTGGTGGATTCGTTGAAACCCATGTACAAAACTACCGACCCCGCCAAAGCCATCGAAAACCTCGACTTGGCTATCGCATTGATGCTCAAAGCCAAAGATGGTCAGAAAAATCCTGACGTTTACATGGCGAAAGGGGATGCGTTTTTTATTAAAGGTGAATCAGGCCCAGCAGTATCTGCTTACGAAGATGCCATCAATGCCAACCCTAACTTGGGTAAAGCCTTTGCCAAAATAGCAAAGATTTATTGGGGAGGTCGCAATTATGAATTGGCACAAACCAACTTCAAGAAGGCCGTTGAGATAGACCCTGAGTATGCACCAGCTTACAATGAATACGCTAAACTGTTCTTTTTTGTACGTCAATACAAGGCCGCTTCGCGCAACATGGATTTGTACGTGGAAAAGCTTGGTGCTTGTGCTACTGACGACGACGTGTTGCGCAATGCGCAGTATAACTTCGTAGCTGAGGAAAATGCTAAAGTGCTAAAAAAACTTGAGTTAGTTGATCAAAAAAGTCCACGACCTTTCTTTTACCGAATGAAAGGCTGGTCGTCTTATCGTGCCAACCAATATGATAAAGCTGTAGAAAACTTAAATAAATTCATACAGATCGTTCCCAAAGAAGAGCTCATGAGCAATGACTATTTCTATCTGGGAGATGCGATGCTTCGCATCAATCCAGTGGATACAATAGCGGCCATCGGCAACATGGAAAGAGCTGCCGAAATGGACACGGTGGACAATATCTATAAGCAAATCGGGGCGTTTTATAACGGTGCCAAAATCTACGATAAAGCAGGTGAGTATTATGAAAAAGCCGTAAAACGCGAGAAAACGCCAAGTTTACAAGATTTGACCAACTGGTCGTTGGCTTTGTACAACCAAGCCAACCGTATCCAGCCATCAGGTACTGACTCGGTAGCGATGCGTACCAAAAAGCGTAGTATTTTCTTGAAAACCGACGAGATTTATGCGCAGATGATTCAGCGTAAGCCAGATTATCTGTATCCTTACGCGCAGCGTGCCAAAGCCAACTACTACGCATATTCACGCGAGGAAGCCATGGAAAATGGTGCTTGCGTGCCGCATATGGAGAAGTTTATTCAGTTGGGTGAAGCCGACAAAGCCGCCAACAAAGCCAACTTGGTGTTCTGCTATCAGATTTTGGGGGCGTACAATGTCATCAAGACCAAGGATGATGCAAAGGCGAAGGAGTATTTCACGAAGTTGCTCGAATTGGACCCTGCCAACAAAGCAGCCAATGACTATCTCAATCCTCCTGCCCCTGTAACAGCGACCCCTGCCCCTGCTGCGACCCCTGCCAAAACTCCCGCAACAAAACCTGCCCCTAAAAAAGGAAAATAGTGAATACAGGTAGCCATAAAAAAGCCCCCTCGGACAATAGTCGAGGGGGCTTTTTCTTTAAGCGATTACACTTTGTCTAAAATGCTGATTCAGAATTAAAAAATAACGGTCACCAAAATTTTCATAACACCAAGTTTTAAGCTGTTTTACTTCATCTGGTAAAAGCGTTTGGAGGGCTTTACGAAGTTCTTTTTCAAACAGCTTCCTGTCAAAACTGACTTTTTGGAGTACAGTTTTGACAAATTCAAGCATCGTTGCCATAATGATTCGAAATTTAAAAGAGCGAAGGGGTTAGAGTTGGCAAAATTAGCACTTGCTTCGGTTAATTATTGAAGGCTTCGTGTTAATTTTGCGTTAAAGTTAAAATGAAAAAAATAATATTATATATACTTATTCTCATTTTTTTTTGCACTATCTCCATAGTCAAAGCGCAAAATGTTGAAAACCCTTTCTCAATAGAATTGAAAGGAACCAATATTACCATTGACGAACCTTTCAGCGTTGTGGTGACGGTTGTTGGATTAGATAATTTTCCCCAGTTGATATTTCCAGACCTCAAAAATTTTCAAAAAAGGGAGTCATCTAAATCTATCCAACAAGACAAGATTGGTGGTAAAACCATTGTAAAGCACATCATAACCCAAAACTATTATCCTCAACAAAAAGGAGTTTATCAAACGGGTACGATTGAAGTATTGTTCAACAATCAAGTGTTGCGTACCGATGGACTCACGATTATTGTGCGAGATAATGGCGAAACAACCGAATTGACCGAGATTTTGCCACAACTCGAAAATGAAGCGATTCAAGGGGCATTCTTGGCAGTAACGGTGAATAAACGCCAGGTTTTTGTTCAAGAAGGATTCAACTTGCGGCTTTCGTTGCTTATTGCCGACGACAATACGATTGAAATGGACTTTTACGAACCAGAAAAGCAATTGGAAAGCCTCCTCAAATTGATTAAACCCACCAATTGCTGGGAAGAAAATTTTGAAATTCGAGAAATAGTAGCTTCTGCTACGCCACTCGTCATTAGAGGTAAGAGCTTTACAGAATACAGAATTTATCAGGCTTCCTTTTTTCCACTCAACGCCCAACCCATTAGAATTCCAGCGGTCAAATGGCTTATGAAAGTGTTGCCGTCCAAAAATGGTGGGCAAAATACCTTCCAATCGTTTGAATCGAAGGCAGTGACTGTTGAGGTAAAAAATTTACCGGGACATCCTCTTCGCAATCAAGTGGTGGTGGGGCAGTTTAGTTTGGATGAAAAAATTTCGACCGACAAACTAACCACGGGCAACAGCTATCAATACGATTTTAGAATAATCGGAGAAGGTAACTTACAGGCAATCAGGGAGCCAATTTTTGCCAGCAGTGCACTCTTCGATGTCTATCCACCAGAAGTTGGCGAGCGAGTTCTGAGACAAAATGGGCTGATTTCTGGCTCAAAATCATTTAAATATCAGTTAATTCCGCGTCAAAATGGGCAGTTTGATTTGAGTAATATGGTGTTTTGGATTTACTTTGACCCTTCAAAAGGGCAATATGACACGCTACACTCAAAACTCAATCTGAGCATAAGTGGCGAATCAATGGCAACAGGCCAAAACACTACCGAAACCTTATCGTCAATTTATGCGGGGATTGAAGATTGGAGTACGACAACTAAGGTTGTTGATTATCAGTTGATTGTGAGATATATTGCCAATTTTTTGATTGGCTTGATGTTGATAGGCGTATTATTTATTATCAAGAAAAAATGAGTAGCACTTACGGTAAGATTTTTAAGATTTCGACCTTTGGCGAGTCGCACGGGCTGGGTATTGGGGTGATATTAGAGGGTTGTCCCGCAGGTTTGGTGTTTGAGGAGGCGTTTGTACAAGCCGAACTCGACCGCCGCAAGCCTGGGCAGTCGCGCATCACAACACAGCGCCGAGAAAGCGATACGGTACAAATTCTTTCGGGGATTTTTGAAGGAAAAACCACTGGAACGCCCATTGCGATGGTTATTCCAAACGAAGACCAGCGTAGCAAAGATTATTCGCACATTGCAAAGCAGTTTCGCCCGTCGCACGCTGACTTTACGTATCAAACCAAATACGGCACGCGTGATTATCGGGGAGGTGGGCGTAGTTCGGCCCGCGAGACGGCGGCGCGTGTGGCCGCTGGCGCGGTGGCCAAAATGTTACTCAAAACAATTGGCGTAGAGGTGCAGGCGTATGTGTCACAAGTGGGTAAAATGCGTTTGACAAAGCCCTACCAATCCTTGGATTTGTCTTTGACCGAAACCAACGCCGTCCGCTGCCCCGACCCTGAGATGGCGCAGCAAATGTTTGATTATATAGACGATGTCCGCAAAAAAGGGGATTCGATTGGGGGAATCATCAACTGTGTCCTCACGGGTGTACCCGTAGGCTGGGGTGAACCTGTGTTTGACAAACTCCACGCCGAGCTTGGCAAGGCCATGCTCAGTATCAATGCCGTGAAGGGTTTTGAGTACGGAAGTGGGTTTGAAGGGGTCGAATTGTACGGGTCGGAGCATAATGATGCCTTTTACACCGACGAGGAGGGTAAGGTCCGTACCCGAACCAATCATTCGGGGGGGATTCAAGGAGGGATTTCCAACGGCGAGGATATTTTCTTCCGAGTGGCGTTTAAGCCTGTAGCGACCATCATGCAAGACCAAGAAAGCATAGACCAAGATGGAGAATCTATTTTGGTACAAGGCAAAGGCCGCCACGACCCTTGCGTACTTCCACGTGCTGTACCGATTGTGGAAGCAATGGCGGCATTAGTGCTGGCAGACTTTTATTTGAGGGATAAAGTCGTGCGGATTTGATTGGATTTTGGGCTTTTTGTGGTATTTTTGCCCAATAAAATATTGTTTATCGTTTTTAGGTGACCTCAACCCTAACCTTCATAACTCAACATAAACCTATTACGTGTCTATGAAATTTATTGTTTCGTCTTCGGTATTGCTCAAACAACTTGCTACCATCAATGGCGTCGTTTCGACCAATCCTATCGTTCCTATCCTTGAAAATTTCTTGTTTCAACTTGACAATAAAAATCTGACAGTTACGGCCTCAGATTTGCAGACAGTAATGGTGACGGAGTTGGAAGTAGAGTCTTCGGACAAAGGCGCGATTGCCATTCCTGCCAAGTTGATGTTGGATACACTGCGTGGTTTGCCCGAACAACCTATCTCGGTCAATGTGGACGAAGATACGTTTGGGATCGAAATTGTTTCAGACAATGGTCGCTATAAATTGTCGGGCGAAAATCCGATTGATTTCCCCAAAATCCCGTCGGTCAGTCGAGCTTTCTCGGTTGATTTGTCTTCATCGGCTTTGGCCACAGCCATCTCCAACACCATATTTGCGACCAGTACCGATGAGCTTCGCCCTGCCATGACGGGAGTGTTTTTGCAGTTGGGGGCTGACCATGCTACGTTTGTGGCTACCGATGGACACCGTTTGATTCGCTACCGCCGCTTTGATGTAAAATCTTCGGTGGATACGACGATGATTATTCCGCGCAAAGCCCTTAATCTGCTCAAAAGCTCACTGCCATCCGACAATGTTCCCGTAAAGGCCGAATTCAATCAAGCCAACGCTTTTTTTAGTTTTGCCAATATTAAAATGATTTCACGGTTGATAGATGAGCGTTTTCCAGATTATGAAAACGCGATTCCGACCAATAACCCCAACGTGCTGACTATCAGCCGAGGAGAGATTCTGAACTCACTCCGTCGTATTTCGATTTATTCTAATCGTACCACGCACCAAGTTCGCCTCAAACTGACACCTCCCAACGACCTCGTGATTTCGGCAGAAGACTTGGACTACTCAAATGAAGCCAATGAACGCTTGCTCTGCGAATACAACGGTGACGACATGGAGATAGGGTTTAACGCCAAGTTTTTGATAGAAATGCTCAATAATTTGGATGCCAACACGCTTTCAATGGAATTGTCGGCGCCCAACCGTGCGGGGATAATTTTGCCACTCGAAAAAGAAGACGAAGAAGATATGCTTATGCTCGTGATGCCCGTCATGCTCAATACCTACGCATAGACCCAGCACGATGAAAATCAATAAATACTTATTCATGCCGAGTTTCTCGGCATTTTTTTTGACCATTTTGCCGCTATTTACCAGTTCTATGTTGGCTGCGTGGCTCATTCAGAACGAAACCCTTGTCCGCAATTTTGCGTTTAGTGATTGGCTCTGGGTTTGTGCTGTATGTACAGTTGGATGTGCCGTAGCTTTGATACCACCTACTTTACTGGCTTTAATGTTTGGGTATTTTTGGGGTTGGATGGGTTTTATCCCACTTTTGCTCATCAATCTCACCGCCATATCAGTTGTTTATTGGATAGCAAACAGCTTCGGCAGCGAGCGTTTGAAAACTTATTTACTCCAATTCCCCCGAGTAAAAGCGGTGATACAGCAGATGGAACGAGACGAACGGAAGTTTGTGTTTTTCACCAAACTATCACCTGTTTTACCTTTCGCACTCACCAATCTACTCTTTGCTTTTCTTCAGCTACGACTTCGCAATGTACTTTTGGGCGGGACGTTGGGTATGATTCCAAGAACAGCCCTGGCTGTTTGGGTAGGCGTAGAAGCCCAACAAATCGGCGCATTGATACAAAACCCAAACGGAAATTGGCAAAATCAGGCCATCATCGTCAGCCTCACGCTGCTTTCGGTGTGGGGGTTGTTTACGGTTTTTTCAAGAAAAATGAAGTGAAACTATTTTTTTAGCCATTCGGCTGCTTTTTCAATCAGCCGATGATGCCCTGTTTTAAGAACGATTGGTTTTACTGACGGCAACCTCTTGGTGAGAGGATTCATGTAGTGGAGAGGTAAAAGTGCGTCGAACTGACCCAAAAATATCTTTAAATCCACTGAATAGTGCCGAACAATGTCTGCTACCTTCGGTATATCAGCCCGAATCGAGCTAAATCCTACCCACGATTTATACACACGCTCGCGTTGAACGGGCGTAGCAAGCGTACTTTGCGCAAATTTTACGGCACTTTTATTGACCAATCCTACCCAAACCAAAAAAATCGCCAACTTTTTGAAGTGATTCACGTTCATTACAAACGTTCTAAATGCCCATTTGGTGAACCAAAAGCGCGTGGCAAGGGTGTACCAGGGGCTTTCGGTAACACCATCTGGGGCAAAAAGCCAGCAAGATTTGACTTGCTGGGGAAACAATTGAAGGGTAGCCAAAGCAAACTTTCCCCCCATACTAAAACCCATGACGCCGAAAACGTGAATCTGATTTTGCGCCAAAAACACCTCTAAAAACCCTTTCCAATCCTCCAAACTGAGTTTTTCGGTAGAAAGGGCAGGGCTACGACCGTGAAAGGGTAGGTCAAACAAAAAAAAAGTATAATTGGGGAGGGCGGATATCAAAGGCATCAATGCCTGCGCATCTTGCCCGATACCGTGAAAGCCCAATATCATTTTGGGGCCATGACCAACTTTGATGTATTGACAAACGAGCGAATTGTTCACGAGTGATGAGGGGGTAAAAAGTTTTTGGCAAAAAGTGCAACGTTTTGTTGCCGAAAATCATCTCTTAACAAAAAAAGAATTTTCCATCAAAACTCATTAAAAATCATGAAAACAGCCATTCAACTCCTCGTTTTTTTGTTAATCTCAACATTTATTTTCGCCAACGATGACGAAAAACCCTACATGACGAAAACTTTCAATGCTTCGGCGGTCAAATCCCTCAATGTGCGCACGTCGGGTGGGAGCATCTCAGTAACGGGCAAAAACGGGGAAGCCAAAGTAGAAGTATATGTACGCTCCAACAATTGGAACGGTCGGGATGAATTGAGTACCAAAGAGATAGAAGAACGTCTCGAAGAATATGAACTCACCGTAGCCCAAGAAGGGGAAACGCTTGTGTGCAAGGCCAAGCGCAAAAAAGAAGATTGGTCAGATTGGAAGCGTTCTTTGAATATTTCATTCAAAATCACCGTTCCCGAAAAAATCACGACCGACCTTGGCACGAGCGGGGGAAGTATCCGACTTGCCAACCTTTCTGGTACTCAAAATTTTGGTACCAGTGGTGGAAGCCTTCATCTCCACGACCTGAGCGGCGACATCAAAGGCCGAACATCGGGCGGTAGTATCAACCTATCCAACTGCAAAGACAAATTGGATTTGACTACCAGCGGTGGAAGTATCAAAGCCGAAAATAGCAAAGGAGACATACGCCTTTCAACATCGGGAGGAAGTATCAACTTGGAGGAGATGGACGGCATCATCAAAGTCACCACGAGCGGTGGGAGTGTCAGAGGCGGCGGAATCAAGGGAGAACTAAACGCTTCAACATCTGGTGGTTCGATAAGATTAAACAATGTGGCGGCGTCACTTAGGGCTTCTACCAGTGCTGGAAGTGTAGATGTAGAAATGACCGCCCTCGGCAAGTACCTCGACCTCTCCACTTCTGCGGGAGGGATTCGGGTCCAAATGCCCTTGGACAAAGGAATGGACTTAGATTTGCGTGCCAATCGAGTCAATGTAAGCAGACTCAATAATTTCGACGGAGCGTTTGACAAAGACCGTGTCAAAGGAAAACTCAATGGTGGGGGGACACTCGTGACCATGCGGGCCAACTCAGGGTCTATTTCTATCAATGACTAAATGTCAAATGGTCTAACCAAAAAGAGGCTACTTTCTGATGAAAGCAGCCTCTTTTTGGTTTTGGTCAGATGATAAGTTTCCTATTTGAGAAAAGTGGCGAGAGTGGTGTTTTCGTACACACCCAGATTGGCATCGCGTACTTGCTCCATAATAGGTCGTAAGGCGCAGGTAGCTTCATCTATACAGTCGTCGCATTTGACATAGAAATGCAGCGAAACACAGGGTGTAGGAGCAATGGGTCCGTCAATGACCCGAATCACTTGGGCGAAATTGACCCGCTGCGGCTCTACCCTGAGCAGGTAGCCACCTCCTTTACCTTTTTGGCTTGACAATATCCCATGGTTGCGCAATTCTAACAAAATAGCCTCCAAAAATTTTTTTGGGATATTTTCGCGTTCGGCAATGTGGGAAATAAGAATGGGGCCTTTGCCGTATTCCTCTGACAAAACCTTCAAGGCTTTCAGAGCATATTTGGCTTTTTTAGAAATCATGAGTTCTCCTGAGTTTAGTTGAGTGATTAATTGAGTAGGTATAATTTTTATTGGCAAACTTATTCATTTTGATAGAATTTATCCAAAACAAACACAGTTTTTATTTAACTGAGGTGATCTTTGAATGACTCATAACCGTAGGTTCTTATTAATCGAAACGTATTATTTGTCTGCCAAATGCCTATTGAAGGTAGGTTTACACCATTAAAGGTAGTGGTTTTTACCATAGTGTAGTGAATCATATCTTCAAAAATTATTTTACGGCCTACTTCAAGGGGTTCATCAAAAGAGTAATCACCCATAAAATCACCAGCCAAACAGGTCATACCACCAAGCCTATAGGTCGGTTTGCCAGCAATAGGCTCTTGGTAAGCACCTACAATCCGAGGTTTATAGGGCATTTCGAGCGTATCGGGCATATGTGCCGCGAAAGAGGTGTCCAAAACGGCCACTTTGATACCCTGACTGTCCATGATGTCGAGCACAGTAGAAGTCAAAACCCCCGTGCGCCACGCAATGGCCGAGCCAGGCTCAAGTATAATCTCTAAATTGTACTTTTGTTTGAGATTTTTGACAAGCCGTATAAGTTTCGGAATGTCATACCCTTCGCGCGTCATTAGGTGTCCGCCACCCAAATTGAGCCATTTGGCTTGATGGAGCAAATCGCCAAATTTATCTTCTAAGGCTTGAAGTGTTCTTTCCAAAACATCTGAACCATTTTCGCAAAGTGTATGAAAATGAATTCCTTCAATTCCTTCGGGGAGTTTATCGCCAAAATGGTCGCGCGTCACCCCCAACCGTGAACCAGGCACACACGGGTTGTACATATCGGTTTCTACCTCCGAATACTGCGGATTGACCCTGATACCAAACGATACCGTTTCGTCAGGGTGTTGTGTATTGTAAGCCGTGGCTCTTTCCTTAAACCGCTCCCACTGCGAAAGTGTATTGAAAGTCAGGTGTTTGCTTCTCGACAGCACTTCTTCAAAATCAGCATCTTGGTACGCAGGGATATACGTGTGAGCCTTCACACCCATGTAGTCGTTGATAAGTTTGATTTCGTTGAGTGAACTGGCGGTTGCACCTGGTAAGTATTCTTTTACAATCGGAAAAACACTAAACATCGAAAAAGCCTTCAACGCCAAGATGATTTCACAGTTGGCTTCGTCCATTACACTTTTGATGAGCGATAAATTTTGGCGTAATTTCTCCTCTTCCAAAACAAAACACGGGGAGGGAATTTGGTCAGATTCAAAAACAGTCATTGGATGTGGGAAATTGTTTTTTAATAAATTGATTATCAGGTAATAATGTTTTAAATTTAATAAATAACTATTCGGGGGTAAGCATTTCAATCACTTCTTGATGCTGTGGATAAAGTGCTAACAAATCGGTTCTATTGGCCAGTTCAAAGTCATTAAAATCAAAGCCAGGCGCTACCGTGCAACCTACCAATGAATACGTACTTGTTGGGGCGGGTTTTGCCCCAAACCAGACCCCTGCTGGTACTACCACTTGAAATACCTCTCCATTGTCAGGATTTGCACCCACTCGAATCACTTCGAGGCATCCATCCAAATGAATCACATACACCTCCAACGGCCCACCTGCATAAAAATGCCACATTTCGTCGGATTGAATACGGTGCAGTGCCGAGAAGTGATGATTTTCCAATAAAAAATAGATACCCGTGCTGAAACTCCTATCACCGCTAAACCGCTTTGGCAAGGCCGTGGCGGGGATTTTCTCCGATGAACGATACGTTTCCGCAAAATAACCCCCTTCGAGATGTGGGAGCATCTGATACCTTTCTACCCAATATTGTGCATCTTTTGTCATTGTTTCTAAAACCACCATGGGTCAGGATTTTCGTTGGTTTTGATAATATAAGCCTTTTGTCGCATAAAACGTTTAATCGCCGATAGCCCCATGCGTGTACCGCCAATGCCCGACATCTTAAACGAATTTTTTTCGCCTTCGTGCATTACCGCCGTCAAAGCTGCATCATTGATGCTTACCGCGCCCGCTGTCATTTGTTGAGCTACTTCCAGAGCCTCGTCATAAGTGGCAGCAAAAACCGCCCCACTTAGGCCATAAAAAGTGCCATTGGCCAACCTCAACGCCTCTTCTTTATCCTCAAACGCCATCACAGGCATGATAGGTCCGAATGTTTCCTCATTCATCACTTTCATCGTATGATTCACATTGACCAATACCGTAGGCCGACAATAATATCCACCTCCGTGTAACTCACATTGCGACGAACCCGTTAAGATTCTTGCACCTTTCTCGACTGCATCTCGCAAGTGGTCGTTGATGATACTTACCTGTTTGTCAGAAATAATGGGGCCAATCTTCCCACTGTCCACCGAAGGATACGCCAATCTTACCTCGCTTGCTTTGGCTGCCAATTTTTCTACAAATGCTTCAAATACTGATGCCTGTACATAAATCCGTTCAATAGAAAGGCACGATTGACCCGCGTTGGCGGTACTGCCCCAAAGCAAAGCAGAAGCAGCTTTGTCCAAATCAGCACCCTCAAAAACCAATGCCGCATCTTTACCGCCCAGTTCCAAAAAAACAGGGATAAATCTGTCGCAAGCCGCCTGATATACCTTTCGCCCTGTCGCAGTACTTCCAGTGAAGCAAACCAGGTCGGCGTGCTTGATAATTTCAGCCCCTGTTTCGCCCGCACCTTCTATATATATAAAGACATTGGCAAGCGCAGGTACTTTGGCAATGGTCTCGTTGATGACCTTAATGAAGCGTGGAGTTACTTCGCTGGGTTTGACTATCACCGAGCAACCCGCCAAAAGTGCAGGAATCGTATCAATCAAAGAAAGCAATAATGGAAAGTTCCACGGACTAATCACACCGACCAACGGGTAAGACACCAGGTCTTGTTGTATAGATAAAAAAGGAATAGAACTTTGACGAAGCGTTGCTGGTGTGAAGAAGTTTTGAGCTATCCCACACCATCTATCAATAGAAGAAGCCACAATATCAGCTTCCAACAAACTTTCCCATTGGCGGCCAGTATCTTTACAAAGAGCCTCAATAAGTGCCTCCTTCTGATTATTAACAGCCTTTTTCCATGCTTGCAATACTTCAACCCTGTGATTTATATTCATCTGCCCCCACGCTACTTGCTCTTTGCGAAGTTGGTAACATATATATTCTACGTCGTTTTGCGAGGGAGGCTTGATGTGATAATCAAACTCACCCGTGCGGGGATTCCTAATAGGAAGAGTGTCAGTAGCAAAAGAAATCATAGTTGACAGGAATAGTTTTAAAGCGTAACAGAACCTGCTTGGAAATTGTTTTGTTAGACAAAAGCACTGCAAATTTGAATAATAATACTGAAGACTAACAAACAAACTATGAAAGATATAGAAGTAGAAACCACTTGGGAAGAGCTAAGAGAAACTTTGGCGAGCATTTTGGGGAAAAAGCCAGCAGATTTAAACAGCGTACTATTTCTAATAGGAGTACAAGAGCTTGGAAAAGGCGCGTTGAATTTTACCAAAGAACAAAAGCAAGATTTGATGCACATCGCAATTTGTAAGGTTTTAAGCCTTTCAGGCTTTTATGAATTGGAAGGCTTGGACAGCGACGGTTGGCCTCATTGGCGTTCTACCCAAAAACTTCCTCATTTCAATTTACTCAGCCAGGAGACCTTGTTGAAAGTACACGTGATACGATATTTCAAAGAAGAGTTAAAATTATTGCAGTAGTATTGATTTGTTTATCAGAGAGTTATCATTAGTAAGAGAAAAAGTAATTAAAAAAGACTAAAAAATGTTTGCGTTCCCCGAATAAGCCCCTTACCTTTGCAGTCCCAAAATCAAGGGGAAACACAGCAAAATTGACATAAAAATAAATTTTTTAAAAAAATTTTAAAAAATTTGGAATCAAAAAATAAAAGTCAGACCTTTGCACCCCGAAATAACAAAAGCCAAGTAAAACTGACATAAAAATAAATTTTTTGAAAAAAGTTTTAAAAAATTTGGAATCAAAAAATAAAAGTCAGACCTTTGCACCCCGAAATAATTTAGACGCTAAAGAAAGAGTATTCAATTAATAGCGGCAAGGTTTAGAGAAGTTCTAAACATTAAGTTCTTTGACAGTTTGGTGAGTGGTTTTACGACAAAGCGTGTATCAGTCAATACATGACTAATATATAGTCAATTCAACAATTTTTTACGATGGAGAGTTTGATCCTGGCTCAGGATGAACGCTAGCGGCAGGCCTAATACATGCAAGGCGAGGGGTTCGCAAGGACACCGT
>JALOLW010000567.1 GCA_025455795.1 Spirosomataceae bacterium | reverse complement strand
ATGATTTCGATGCGATTTTTGAAAACCAACAACCGCACGGCGGAGTTGATGGCGTAGTCACGGTGCAGGAGGGCATTGACCAACAACTCCTCAAACACGATGGCTGGCACTTCCAAATCGCCCGTGCTATTGAAACTTTTGCCGTTTTGTACCTTTCGCAAATGCTGTTTGACAAACACCATACAACGCTCAAACTGCTCGGGCAAAGTCCCTTCGATGTTTTCGCTCGAAAGGTAATGTTCGTCCTCCAACTCATTGCCATAAAACGCCACCGCTCTCACCACATACAACGGACGGAGGCGTTGGGGATTGCGGGTAAAAAACAACAGCCCTGCCAGAGTAAATAGCTCACTATCAGTCAATTTTAGGTTTTGCAGGAGTTGTTCGAGGTTTTGATTTTCTTCTTCCAAAAACTGCACATAATCCATTTGATAGACTTTTTGGAAGTAAGACGCAAAGGCCAACAACGAAAAATCAACGGCCAAAGAAGTGCCAGCGATGGGCAGTTCCTCAAACAAAACGCTTTTGCTCAAAATCATGCGTTTCATCTCTTCGGTAGCAAGGATGCGCTTGTCGCTCCCTGCTTTGGTGAGGTATTTGCCCTGTTTGGTTTGATAAGGTCGTTGCAGTCCTTTTTCGACTTGGATAAGCAGCAGTGTTTTGTTGTCCAACTGCATCACTTGCGTTTTTGGAAAAACGGGCGGCAACACATTCTCACTGGCGGCATTGGCGATGTTTAGGTTTGTTTTGCGTACTTCCTGTGCCTCCAAACCTACCACAGTCCCATTGTCTTTGACACCCACGATGATAATACCTCCTTCGGCGTTGGAAAAAGCCACCAATTCCTCGGCAATTTGTACGACGTTATCCAATTTGGTCTTGAACTGCGTAAAACTATCTACACCTAAGTTTTTATAAAAGTCCCCAGTTGTCTAATTTTAGCCCCAAATCACAATCAAATGAACCTAACCAATAAAGTAGTGTGGATTACGGGCGCGTCGTCGGGCATAGGCGAGGCCCTGGCGGTAAAATTTGCCAAAGAAGGCGCAAAACTGGTACTTTCGGCACGGCGGCGGGAGGAATTGGAGCGCGTCAAAAACGACCTCAATCTCCCCGAAAACGCTATTTTGGTGCTGCCGATGGACATGCTACGACCCGATACTTTTGGCGAATTGACCCAACAAGTCACCCAGCATTTTGGAAGAATTGATGTTTTGGTCGCCAATGCGGGCATCAGTCAGCGCGAAAAAGTGCTCGAAACCGCTCCCGATGATTTCAAACGGGTCATGGATACCAACTTTACCAACCTCGTCCTGCTGACCCGCGAAGTATTGCCGCTGTTTGTGAAGCAGCAATCAGGAGCGTTTTTGGTGACAAGTAGTGTGAGTGGCAAGCTCGGCACTCCTTACCGCGCGTTTTATTGTGCTTCCAAACACGCCCTGCAAGGCTTTTTTGACTCGCTCCGCGCTGAAGTATGGCGCGACGGCATCCAAGTGACGGTGGCTTGTCCAGGCTACATTAAAACCAATATTTCGTACAGCGCGATTGGCAAAGATGGCAAGCCTTACGGCAAAATGGACACCAACCAAGCCAACGGCATCCCCGTAGAAGTATGCGCCCAAAAGATGCTTCAAGCCCTCAAATCGGGCCAAAGAGAAGTAATGATAGCGGGTTTTAAGGAAACGTTGGGTACGTATCTTCAACGTTTCGCGCCTGCTGTTCTGTGGCGCGTCATCAAAAATTACAACATCAAAGCTGTGGAAGGGTAAAGAGGCTAAGTATTAGTTTATTTTTGTAAAATATATTTTTGTATTTTTGTAAAATAAACTACGGCACTATGTTACTCAAAACCCAAATAGCAGCGGTGTATGAAGCACAGAAAGCGGAGAACGAAAAAAAAGGGCTTCACACAAGACGCAACTATCTGAATAATTTTGCCCCAACGGGTCGTTTTGTGGAGGTTATAGCGGGTGTGAGGCGTTGTGGCAAAAGCACACTTCTGGGGCAGTTGATGGCGCAGACAGGTGGCAATGTCGCGTATCTCAATTTTGAAGATGCCCGAATTTTTGGGTTTGAGCTGTCTGATTTTCAAAAATTAGACGAAATCATCGGCTCCAATCAAGCAGCCTATTTTTTTGACGAAATCCAAAACGTAGAAACGTGGGAAATCTTTGTGCGGCAGCTACATGACCGAGGAGAGAAAATATTCATCACAGGTTCAAATGCTTCTTTGTTGAGCCGAGATTTGGGTACGCGCCTCACTGGCCGACACATTCGACACGAGTTGTTTCCGTTTTCTTACACAGAGTTTTTGAGGCATCAATCCTTGCACAATTCGACCGAAGCCATGGAAGTCTATCTCGAAAAAGGGGGATTTCCAGAGTACATCAATCTGCCCAGAGTCGAAATATTACAAACCCTGCTCAAAGACATTGTGCTGCGCGACATTGCGGTGCGCTACGGCATCAGAAACGCCAAAACACTGATGGATTTGACTTTGTTTTTGCTTTCCAATATTGGCAAAGAGTGTAGCTACAATCGCCTCAAAAATACGTTTTCGATAGGCTCGGCCAACTCCGTCTCAGACTACTTGGCGTGGCTCGAAGATGCGTATTTGTTGTTTTTCCTGCCTCGGTTTAGTTGGTCGGCCAAAAGTATTGCCATCAATCCACGCAAAGTATATGCCATAGACAACGGACTCGTCAATGCCAATTCGTTGAGTTTTATGCAAGACAAGGGGCGACTGCTCGAAAACGCAGTTTTTTTGTTTCTTCGCCAGCGTTACGACGCATTGTATTATTTCAGAGAGCAGAAAGAATGTGATTTTGTGGTA
>JALOLW010000186.1 GCA_025455795.1 Spirosomataceae bacterium | reverse complement strand
ATAGGCAGAAAAGCAGCGATGCTATTTTCTACTTCTTCGAGGGCTTCGTCGTTTCTGGTGGCTTTGTAAAGGCGGTACGTTACCCATAGCAAGTTACTCAAAATGAGTGCGTTGCTTCCCAATACGGCCAATCGGTTGGGCGTGATACCCCACTCCGAAATCCTAAAAATAATGGCCGAAAGCGCAACGCCATTGACCAAAATAGTCAAAACGGCAAGGCTCAACAACATCAACAACTCAATCTTTCCACCCGCGTTTTTGGAGGTTTCGGTCACCGAAAAAAGGATAATGGCCATGACGCCAATAAGAAGTAAATTGAAAATGAGCAAAAACTCGCGGTCGTTGTAGGGGTCTTTGCCCGTATAAATCACCGCCCCCAAATAGACAGCCAACGTAACCAACACCAAAGGCGTAAAAACCTTGGCAATCACGGGAGACACTTGATTGACCAACTGCGGATTGACCTGTACCAAATAAGTTCCCACGATAGGTACTGCCGCCAAACCCATAACGATGACATATTGGCCATAAAACTCGTTTATATTGAGGCCAATCAACGAAAAAAGCCCCAGTGTAACAGCCGTGAGCAGCCCTCCCGAAATCAAGATGAGCGCAGACATGACGACCAAATCACCGTTGTAGCGCAGAAAATCGAGCCGACGGCGGAAGTTTTTGAGGTCTGGTCCGACAAAGACGCTGCCCAACACCGCCCACAAAAACAATGGCAAGTGCATACAAGCCAATATCAGCGTATCACTTTTGGGGTTTTTGGGGAGTAAATTGATGAAAATCAACGAGATAATTAGGGCGGATGCCACAATGAGCCAGTGTTTGGTGGAGGTTTTTTGTTTCCATCCAAAGTAAATCATCAACAGCGGCAAAACGACAAACCCGAGGTGGCGGCTGAAAAAATATTCTTCGTCTATACCTGCTATTTGGGGTATTTTGGCAATAATTCCCGCTACCAAGGCTGCCCCTACGACAAACATCAGCTCGCGGCTTGTCCCCCAGCCGATGCCTTCGTTTTCAAAATTGAGCCGTTCGTGCCAGATTTGGGCGGTTGTATGTTGCTGAATATCAGCATAAACTGCATTAAATTCTCTCTTAAAAACGGTTTTGTTGTCGCGGTACAGCTTCTCAAGCTGCCGTGGACTGTCTAAGTTGGAGATGATGTCTTGTTGCATGGTATCAAATGAGGTATAGAATAAAAAGAACTTTGAAATGCAAAGTAAAATCAAATTCCAATTTTGTACAAATAAAATCTCAAAAAAAATTGGGAGAGATTTGAAAATACGATTGTCGTGGGTTGCGCACTTGCTTTGCTACAATTTCATCTTCATCACTTCGCTTCCTGCCATCAAAAAAGCCCCCGTGCCGAAATTCTGCCAGCTATCTTTATCGGCAGGCTTGGGGTCGAAGCCGATGTTTTGCACCCAGCCTACCTTCCCGTTTTCGTGCTGACATTCTGCAATAGCCTTCCATGCCTTCAAAACGGCGGGTTGATAGACTTTGGGGTCAAGATAGCCGTGATTGATGCCCCAAGCCAACGCAAACGTGTGAAAACCACTCCCGCTTACTTCGCCGTGATTGAAGTTTTCAGGGGCCAGCAAACTTGTCCTCCAAAGGCCATCTTGGGGTTGGAGTTCGAGGATTCTCTTTGCCATTTTTTTGTATAAATCCTCGTAAAACGGACGGTGTTTGTAGTCTTTCGGCATTTCTTCGAGTAGCAAAGCCAAACCTGCTATGACCCAACCATTGCCCCTTGACCAAAATACTTTTTTGCCGTTGGATTCTTTCATTGCAGCGGGATTTGCCATCACAAAACGATTGTCTCTAAAAAACAAATGGTCGTCTTTGTCATAAAGTAAATCGTAACATTCGGTGTAGTATTTGTGCATTTCGTCGAGGTATTTCAGGTCGTTTTTCATCACCCCGTATTTCGTCAGTAGCGGAGGTGCCATAAAAAGAGCGTCGCACCACCACCACAAAATCACCTGTTCTTTGTTGCCTTTTCCTATTTTCCAGTCTTGTGGCTCAAACAGATGCGCCTGAATGAACTTGTCGGTAGCGGTCAAGTCTGCTTCGCTGTTTCCCAGCTTGTTAAGGTGTAAATAAGCGTTTGAAATCACCACATCGTCGGCATGAAAAAATCGCTCCCAAGTTTGCCATTTGTTTCTTCTGCCCATGTTGAGCATTGCCTCATAAAACGCCCGATTGTTGGTGTTTTGGTGGGCTTTCATTACGCCTGTGTAATAGGCACCGTTGGTCCAATCGGTGGGGGCTTTGGCTTGGATTGGATTGGCCTCTTGCCACGCAAGGGCTTTGAGTAGTTGCTGTTCGATTTCGGCACTTTTTGACTTGCCAAGCCCTGCGGAGGTTTTGCAGGAGGTGTTCCAAAAAACAACGGAGAGGGTTAGGAATAAAGCAATGAAATTTTTCATGAATAAAAGTTGGTTTAGTAAATTTTGCTATTGGTTTTAAATGGACTCTCACCCAAACAACCCCTCATAATGGGCGGAAGGTTCAAAAATACCCGTGCTTTCGGCATAAAAGACGCATCGGTGAGATAAACGCCTTGTTGGGTAATTGAACCGTTAAATATGCTCATTTTAGGTCGAATCTACTTGCTATTTTAGCATAAATTATAGGTGGTTCATCTTTGCCAACGCTATTTTTGTGTTAAATGCCTGACTTTTTTGAGAGAAACAAATGTTATCGTGCAAAGGAAAATAGCAATGGTGGCAAAGCAAATCCACCTTAAATAACCTTGGGGGAAAGCCATGTTAGAGCACCTGCCATCATTTTTTTCTCAGGAAGTAGCTCAACCAATAAAACCGTAAAGGAAAACCAATATATCTTGCTTGACCCCAAGATACGCAAAAAAGGCTTATAAGTTTCTGAAGTTCAGATTCTTATAAGCCTTCTTAAAGTACCCAGGGCCGGAGTCGAACCGGCACGGGTGTAACCCCATTGGTGTTTGAGACCAACGCGTCTACCGATTCCGCCACCTGGGCATTTTTGGTACTTCCCGCGATTGGGACTGCAAAAGTAGTGGTTGATTTTGGGTTTGCAAATATTTTTCAAAAAAAATCACCCAAAAATAAGTTATTCGTAGCGTAGGGCTTCGATTGGGTCTAAGCGAGAGGCTTTGATAGCGGGGTAAATCCCCGAAAGGATGCCCACGATGACACATACCAAAATTCCGAGCATCATCCAAAACCAGGGTATAATAAAACTGGCACTGTCACTGATGACTTTGGCCAGAAAATTGCCCACCACAATCGCCAACACCAAACCGCCCAAACCGCCCAAAATACACACCACAATTGCTTCCATCAGAAATTGTGTGCGTATCAAGCGGGGTGTAGCACCGAGCGATTTTCGGATACCAATCTCACGGGTGCGCTCCGTGACCGACACGAGCATGATATTCATGAGCGCGATGGCTGCCCCCAAGAGGGTGATAAAACCTATTCCGAAGCCCCCTATTCGTAAGCCTCCAGTGATGCTTTCAAAATTTTTGGCCAAGGCGTCGGCACGTTCTATTTCAAAGGAGTCGTCTTTGCCCGTGCGGTCTTTGCGGATACGCCGCATAATACCGCGCGCTTCTTCTACAATCAGTTCTTGATTTTCGTTGCTATTGACCGACGTCGTGATGTCAAACGTCAGTTCACGGTTGGCGGCCAAAGCCCGTCCGTTTTCGAGCGGGATGAGGATTTGGCGGTCGTCTCCGCCGCCTGTGATAGAGCCTTTTTTCTCCAAAACCCCCACGACTTTGTACTGATTGCCTCTCACCACTACTTCTTGATTGAGCGGGTTGATTTTTCCTTCAAACAGCTTTTGGGCTACTTCTGAGCCAATGATGGCTACGTTGAGGCCGTTGTCGAGGTCGGTTTGCGAAAAATTACGCCCTCCTACAAGTTTATAGCCTTTGATAGTGAGGTAGTTGTCATCTATCCCCATGATGAGCGTGTTGGGGTTGGTTTCGCGCGAGCGGTATTTCACCTGTGCCGCTCCGCCTACCGCCGAAGAAATCGTAACGATAGAACTGTACTTATTGCGAATCTCGCGTTTGTATTGCTGCGCTTGCCGATAGCTGATGGCATCGTAGGTTTTGTTGCGTCGCCCGCCAAAACGCCGTTGAAAAAACTGCGGACTTCTGATGTCAAAAGTGTTTGTTCCTAAATCCGCAAAACTGTTGTTTACCGAACTCTGAATCCCGTCAATGGCCGTCAAAATCCCCACCAACGACGTGATACCGATGGCGATGATAAGTGCTGTGAGGACAGTACGGAGCATATTGGACTGAATAGAGCGCAGTCCTTCGCGGAAATTTTCGAGGAGATTCATTGATTGTAGGCTGTTTCTTGAGAGGTATCGCTTTGGGATTTGTTTTGATTGAAATACTTTTTGCCAAACCAAAAAATCAACGCAACACCAATCCATTTGAGTGATTTGAGGGCAATTTTGATGGTAGCATACTTACTAAACGGTACTTTGAACCACTCGCGGTGATAGGCTACAGCGTGCCCGATGAAGCTCAAAATACTTATTGAAGCGACAACCAAAGCAAGGCGCAAGTAAGGCTTGTAAACAGGGTTGTTAAAAGTTTTCTCGAACATAGTCCAAAAACCCGTTAGTTTTAGCACAAAATTTGTAGTAGTTTCGTTAGTACAAAAGTCCGTTTGAAATTTTAAATCCACAAACCGATGAAACGGTTCATCTTACCACTTATCATTATTTTGGGCATGGTGCTGCCTACTTGGGGCAGCAAACTGCTGATTCCGATGGATGAAGCCCAAAAAAATCACCTCAAAGCCTACGGTATAGCCTACTGGGTGTTGAAAACCTACGATACCGAAATAGATTGGTTGCTCAACTACCGAGGAGGCAGCTTTATGATGGACTGGAACCAGCGCGTCATCAACGAGATGGTGGTGCGGGGCGTGAGCCACGAAGTAATTTCTGACGCGCAAAGTGCGGGGATTTTGAAGGAAATAGCCCAACCTGACGCCAACATGGACAACGTCAAACTCCACAAAGCCCCCAAAGTAGCGGTGTATTCGCCCAAGACCAAGCAGCCCTGGGACGACGCCGTGACGCTTGTGATGACTTACGCCGAAATCCCCTACGAAATCGTTTATGACGACGAAGTAATGCAAGGAAAACTCTCCGAATACGATTGGCTACACCTTCACCACGAAGATTTTACGGGGCAGTACGGCAAGTTTTTTCAATTCAAAGATTTTCCGTGGTACCGCGCCCAAAAACGCGAGGCCGAAGAAATAGCCGCGAAGTGGGGCTTCTCCAAAGTATCCAAACTCAAACTCGCCGTGGCCAAAAAAGTCCAAGAATACGTGGCGGGCGGTGGGTATATGTTTGCCATGTGCAACGCTACCGATACTTACGACGTGGCTCTCGCCGCTCAAAACACCGATATGGTGGACTCGTTTTATGACGGCGACGGCCTCGATCCCAATGCGAGTAGAAAACTGGATTTTACGCAAACTTTCGCTTTCCAAAACTTTCAGTTGGTCTTAGACCCTTATCAAGTCGAGTTTTCGACGGTGGACAACCAAATCCACGAGCGGGGTTTGACCGAAGCCAACGATTATTTTACGCTTTTTCAGTTTTCGGCCAAATGGGACCCCGTACCGACCATGCTCACCCAAAACCACCAGCAAATCATCAAGGGTTTTATGGGACAAACGACTGCCTTTAAGAAAAAATACATCAAACCAGAAGTGATTATTTTGGCCGAAAATCGCTCGGTAGGCGAGGCGCGCTACATCCACAGCACCTACGCCAAAGGCTTTTTTACGTTTTATGGCGGCCATGACCCCGAAGATTACCGCCACGAAATTAACGAAGAACCAACTGACCTCAATCTTCATCCGACCTCGGCGGGCTATCGGTTGATTTTGAACAATATCCTCTTTCCCGCCGCCAAGAAGAAAAAGCTCAAAACGTAGGGCCAATGCAACTCCGCGTATCGCCCGAAAATCCTTTGGAATGGCTTGCCCTCAAAACCAACCAAGTACCTGTGCCACTGCTGCACGTTCAGATGTATTTTGTGATGGCCAAAGCCGTCATGGAAGCCGTAGAAGCAGGAATCTTTGGCGCCATAGAAGCGGGCATTAGGTCGAGCGAAGCTATTGCCGCTCATTGTGGATTGCACCCGCGCCCCACCAGTCAACTGCTGAATCTACTCGTTTCGATGGAGTATTTACGACTTGACAATGAGGCGTTTTGCCTGACACCAATGGCCCAAAAATGGATTGCACCCAGCAGTCCCGACTCGGTGGCGGCGATTGCGCTTTACAACAACCGTGTGGCGTGGAACTGGGTAACGCAACTCGGCGACTACCTACGCACGGGTGAGGGCAGGGCGTCGCACGAAGTATTTGACGCAAGCCAATGGCAACTTTACCAAAACGCCATGCACGCCGTAGCGCAGGGCGAGGTGAGAGAATTTATCAAACGCATCAAACTGCCCAAAAACGTCCGACATCTTTTGGACATTGGTGGGGCCAACGGCCAACATACCCAAGCCCTTTGCCAAAAACACCCCCAACTTCATGCTACGATTTTAGACCTGCCCGAAGCTATTCAACAGGCCGAAAATTTTCTGGAAAATAGCCCCGTCAAGGCACAAATTGCCTACCAAAAAGGCAATGCCTTGACTGATAATTTGGGCGAAAACTGCTACGATATGGTGTTGTTGGCCAATGTGGCACACCATTTTACGGAAGCCCAAAATCGTGATTTGGCCCAGCGAGTAGCAATAAGTCTGCGTAAAGGCGGTATCTTTGTGGTCAATGAGTTCATTCGCCCTGATGCTGGCAGCAAACCCGAATTGGTAGGCAGTTCCAGCGATTTGTTTTTTGGATTGACGAGTACGTCGGGCAACTGGACCGTGGCCGAAATCCAAGCGTGGCAGCAAGAGGCAGGGCTTTATTCTCACAAAATCATTCGGTACTTGACCATTCCAGGCATGGCGATGGTTATCGCAAAAAAATTATAAATATGGCATTCGGAGACCACCAAAAACCGTTTAAACGGACTAACCACACCACCAAACCCGCCAACCGCGAGCGTGAAAAAGAACTGACGTTTGGGATTCAGTCGGTGACAGAAGCATTGCGCTCAGGCCAAGAGATTGACAAAATCATGGTGCAGCGTGAGGGTAGTTTTCCCGAGATTCAGCAGTTGGCCAAAGAGCGCGATATTTTTGTGCAGCGCGTTCCGCTTCAAAAATTAGACCAAATCACCCGCAAAAACCACCAAGGCGCGATAGCCTTCATGTCGGCGATTCGGTACGTGTCGCTGCACAATGCCCTCACGGGGGTTTTTGAAAAAGGCGATACGCCGTTGTTGCTTCTCCTCGACCGCATCACCGACGTGCGCAACTTTGGGGCCATCGCCCGCACGGCAGAGTGCATGGGCGTACAGGCGCTCGTCGTACCCGTGCGCGGTGCGACAACAAAGTGGCGTGCGGGTGATTGCCTGTACCGAAAAAGCCGAAAAAAATCTCGCTGAGGCCGATTTTACTACACCCACGGCCATCATCATGGGTTCTGAAGAAGATGGTATCGCTACTGAGTTGCTCCAAATCGCCGACGAAATCGTGCGGATTCCAATGAGTGGACAAGTCGCCTCGCTCAACGTGTCAGTAGCCGCAGGAATGATCCTTTACGAAGCAGTCAGACAGCGCGCTTAGGTTTAATAAAAACCTATTTTTATTCCAAAAATACATTCGTTTGGCACGGTTTATGTAGCTATTTTTACTAAAACTGACACGCGGGCTATGGCTTTTTTCCCCATAAAATCTCTACAAAAGATGCGTTTATTGGCAAAAATTTTATTTGGGTCAATCGTTGTTGGCATTGCTCCCCTTTGGAGCCAAATGCCTTCCAACTGCCCCGCACCCGTCATCAGTAGCCAAAAACAAATTACTTGTTCAGGCCAACCCGTCGTATTGAAAGCCACAGGCTGCGAGGGGATAGTCACTTGGTCCAACAAA
>JALOLW010000185.1 GCA_025455795.1 Spirosomataceae bacterium | reverse complement strand
GTACAGTCCTTTTGGGTTAGAGTTGGGTGGTTCGCATCAAAATCTGAGCCATCAGTTTGATTATAAGTTTCAAGGAAAAGAGCAAAATACTTTCTCTGGGTATTATGATTTTGGTGCAAGAATGTATGACCCTGCCACCCTAAGATTCTTACAGGTGGATAAATTGGCTGATGCTCCTAATCAAATACCATTTTCTTACTACAGCCCATTCAACAACTCTCCTTTAGTTTTTGTAGATCCATCTGGGGATAGTAGTGTAAAATACACAGATCTCAATATGCAACGATTTGACTCACAGCAAGATGAAATTCTGTTGGATGAAGTAAAAGTAACTTCCCGCAAAAATGGCTGGTATTATGGATGGGAAAATTTTGCACGAGAAACAGTCGGTGGAGGACTTGTCAGATGGGGTTGGCCTTCTGAACAAACAAGCGGGAAACCAGCTGGCGCAACGCAAGGAACCTCTAAGGCTTCTCTATATTTAAGGAAAAAATTCCCTCAGTCTGCCCCTAATTTTATTCGTAGATATGTAAAAATTCCAACAGGAATAGCAAAAACAGGAATAAGAATGTCAAGAGTTACTACTGTTGGAGCTGGTTTAGGTCGATTAGTGCCATGGGTAGGTTGGGGGCTTTTAATTTGGGATGCCATTGATTTAAGTAACGGTATTATTGAATCACTGAATGATACGCCGAGTGAATTTTGGGGTAAAGCTCGACGAGAAACAACAACCATTGGATTATATGATGAAACGTCACAACAAACTTTAGAACAGAAAGAAAATGAACCATAAAGACGCTCAAATAGAAGAACAAGTTTTTGAATTTATCAGAGATTTTTGGCCCTACGCTTCGGAAATAAATCTCACCTTAGATACAACTATGGATGATTTAGGAATAGCAGGTATAGATGCAGAAAAGCTAATGGAAAGCTATATAGAAACGTTTAATGTCCATTTTCCTCAACCTTTTGATTATCAAAAGTATTTTGCTCCTGAAACGATTGATATAGTTGGATTAATAAAAGGGTTATTTAAAAAAAGTGATGATAAATTTTACTCTTTGAAAATACGTGATTTTACTATTGCTGCCAAGGCGGGAATCTGGCATTATCCCTAAATATCGGTTGCGACAAGATGGGATATTCAAGCACAACAAATCTGCTTATTGCCAGGTTTTGAGGCCACTGCTGCCGATAAATTCAGTGCAACCATCCAACCGCAACCCACCTACCAATGGCAATACGTTCTCAAAGACCACTTGGGCAATCAGCGGGTGCTGTTTACTGATAAAGACAACGATGGACTTATCCGCCAAAGCAGTGATGAAAGCACCAATGAAGTGTTGGCAATGCGTCAATACTCGCCTTTTGGGTTAGAGTTGGGTGTTTTTTTTTACAACAATTCTACACGCTACCGCGTTTTAAAGCTATATCAACACACTTTCTTGACAAATATGAAATCCACTGAGATGATGAGCTTCGCGCTTTTGCTGGCGATGTTTTTGGCTTGTAAAACTGACCAAAATACCCCAGCTACTCCTACCACTCCCGTCGTTCCTACCAACCCCAACGCTACTTGGCGGGTGGTAGATGCGTTTGCCAATTTGAGTTTTACCAACCCTATCGAACTCCTACACGCGGGCGACGGAAGCAATCGGGTTTTTGTACTCGAACAGCGCGGTGTGGTACGGGTTTTTGCCAATAACCCCAACGTCACGCAGAATGACATTTTTATTGACATCAGCAGTCGAGTAGCTTCTGGGGGAGAAACGGGGCTGTTAGGCATGGCTTTTCACCCCAATTTCAACACCAACGGCCAGGTTTTTCTGCACTATACGCGCCGTACCAACGGCCAACTGCAATCGGTGATTTCGCGGTTTTCTTCTAACCGTACCGTCGGAGACCCTGCCAGTGAGCAAGTGCTTTTGGCTTATAATCAGCCTTTTGCCAACCATAACGCAGGCTCAATTCTGTTTGGGCGTGATGGCTTTCTTTACATCACCACGGGCGACGGTGGCTCGGGGGGCGACCCGCAAAATAATTCCCAAAACTTAGGCAATCTGCTCGGCAAAATCTTGCGCATAGACGTGAATAGGGCAGAAGGAGGGCTGGCTTACGGGATTCCTGCCGACAACCCATTTAGAAACCAAGCCAACGCCCGCGCCGAAATCTTTGCTTATGGTCTTCGTAATCCCTGGAAACTCACCGCCGACCGCAGCAACGGACGGATGTGGATAGCCGATGTAGGTCAAAATAACCGCGAAGAAATAGATATTTTGGAACGTGGTGCCAACTACGGCTGGCGCGTTGCGGAAGGGCGCGAGTGCTACAATCCTGCCAACAATTGCAACCGCGCAGGACTCACCGAACCCATATTTGACTACGGCACTTCGGAAGGGCGTTCTATCACGGGCGGGTACGTGTATCGGGGGCGTAAGTTGCCCAATTTGGCAGGTCGCTACGTCTATGGCGATTATGTGAGCGGCAATATTTGGTCACTCGACTACAACGAAACGTCGCGTACTGCCACCAATGCTACCTTGACGCGCTTGATAGGCTCGTTGTCGTCGTTTGGAGAAGACGAAGCGGGCGAGTTGTATTTGCTCAACTATCAAGCGGGAAAAATCCAAACTTTAGAGTATCGGTAAAAAGAGCAGAAGGTTCAACTCCCTTACAATGAACTAACAAAAAACCCCGCAAAGCCATTTTTGCTTTGCGGGGTTTTTTGTTAGCAACCAAATCCGACAATTAGAACTTACGTCCGGGGAAGTAGGCCGTTTCGCCGAGTTCTTCTTCGATGCGCAAGAGTTGGTTGTATTTTGCCATACGGTCGGAGCGCGACGCCGAACCTGTTTTGATTTGACCCGTATTGAGTGCTACCGCCAAGTCAGCAATGGTGCTGTCTTCGGTTTCACCAGAGCGGTGACTCATGATGTTTTTGTAGCTATTACGTTTGGCAAGGTTTACGGTATCAATCGTTTCGGTCAATGAACCAATTTGGTTTACCTTCACCAATACGGCGTTGGCTACACCTTTATCAATGCCCATTTGGAGGCGTTTTACATTGGTCACAAAGAGGTCGTCGCCTACGAGTTGGCATTTGCCTTTAAGGGCATCCGTGTGGAGTTTCCACCCTTCCCAGTCATCTTCGGCCATGCCATCTTCAATACTGATGATGGGGTAGTTGTTGACCCAATTGGTCCAAAAATCGGCCATTTCAGCTGATGTAAACTCTTCTTTGGTAGATTTTTTGAAAACGTAGCGTTGTTTTTCTTCGTTCCAAAGCTCCGACACTGCCGCGTCCATGGCGATACAAATATCTTCGCCGGGCTTGTAGCCTGCTTTTTCGATAGCCAACATGATGGTATCAAGGGCTTCGATGTTGGATTGGATGTTGGGGGCAAAACCACCTTCATCGCCCACGTTGGTCGAATAACCTTTTTTCTTCAACACGCCTTTCAGCGCGTGAAACACCTCTGTACCCATGCGGAGCGACTGCGAGAAAGTTTCGGCATTGACGGGCATTACCATAAATTCCTGAAAATCAATGGCATTGTCGGCGTGTGCGCCACCGTTCATAATGTTCATCATCGGGACGGGAAGGGTGTTGGCATTGACGCCACCTATGTAGCGGAAAAGCGACATTCCTGCTTCTTGGGCAGCGGCTTTGGCTACGGCCAACGACACGCCCAAAATCGCATTGGCACCGAGTTTACCCTTGTTGGGTGTGCCGTCGAGTTCAATCATGATTTTGTCCACCAGATTTTGCTCAAATACCGACAGCCCCAGCAACTCAGGATATATCAATTCATTGACGTTTTCGACAGCTTTCAGCACGCCTTTGCCGAGATAGACGTTTTTGTCATCGTCGCGGAGTTCGACGGCTTCGTGTATGCCCGTAGATGCGCCCGAGGGTACGGCAGCGCGGCCTAAAAAGCCATTTTCGGTGCGTACGTCCACTTCCACCGTGGGGTTTCCGCGAGAATCTAAGATTTGACGTGCGTGTACTGATTGGATTGTACTCATTGTTTAAGGTAGGTTTTATTAAACAGAAGATTTGCAGGTGCAAAGAAACGAAAAAAACTTGTTGCGTTCTGCATCTACCGAAGCGAATCATCGAAAGAAAACCCGCGGGCGCAGTCTCCGCCCAACGGAAAATCCGCGTGAATAGGGGTCTTCACAGATGATACGCTGCTTTGACTTGGAGAATATAGGCGATGGTTACGTCAAAACCTTAGGCTATTTCTTCAACACTCAATTTTCCTCTTTTCAATGCTTTTACGATATTGGTCGTCTTTTCCTCCATATTGATATGAGCATTAGGCTTTTTTCCGCAATACCGTATTTACTTGAATAGGTTTTCATTTTTTCCGTATCGGCATATTAGCCCCTACCTCTTTCTGCCATTGTGTTAAAAGTTGGAACAACTCTTTGGCTTTCTGCGGATTTTGCTTCGACAAATCTCGACTTTCACTGAGGTCTTCTTTGAGGTTGTAGAGTTCGATAGCGTTGGTTTCGTAGTTTTCAACCAACTTCCAATCGCCCAGCCGCACTGCACCCGCTGGGCGACCCAACTGATTGCTAAAATGTGGGTAATGCCAAAAAATAGGACGGTTTTCTAAGGGCTTCTGAGGCTGTGCCAGCAGTGAAGCCACACTTCTCGAATCGGGACTAATGGTAGCAGACTGGCCCAGTATTTCCATGAAAGTAGGTACATAGTCCACATTGCTAAATGGTTCATTACAAATCTGTTGTGACTGTATTTTGCCTTGCCAAAACCATATTGTAGGCACTCTAATACCACCTTCATAGATGTGTCCTTTCCATTTCCGTAGCGGTTCAGAATGAGTGGGAATCGGCCCCAATTCGGGCAAACCTACACCACCGTTGTCAGAAGCAAACACGATGAGCGTGTTTTCGAGTTGATTTTGGGCTTTGAGTAGGGCGATGATTTTGCCGATACCATCGTCCATGCTCTCTATCATGGCCGCATAATTGGGGTTGTATTTGCCTTCATATTGTTCGTATTTCCTAAAATACTTCCCCAACTTATCGGGGCGAGGCACCAGATAGACGTGGGGTGTAGAGTAGGTCAAGTACAAGAAAAAAGGCTTTTCGGACGACTGCTTGCCAATAAATTCGGTGGCATAGTCGGTGAGTCGGTCGGTGAGGTAGTAAGTACCTTTGTCGGTAAAAGCGTCTTTGGGGTCGGGGGTGGCGATGCTGTAATTGTAGTAGTCGAGTCCGTTGCGACCAATCATGCGGGCGTAGTCGAAGCCCTGCCGCCACGGGGCGAGCGAGTCGCCCACTCCCAAGTGCCATTTACCAATCATACCCGTCTGATAGCCAAGCGTTTTGAGCCTTTCAGCTAGCGTAATTTCAGCAGTGGGCAGGTAGGGTTTCCAGTCAGCTGCCCGCACGGGCGAGAGCGAGTCTTCCCGCCGACCGTTGATAAAATTGGTGAGTTTGAGTCGGGCGGGGTGTTTACCCGTCATGATCGCTGCCCTCGACGGAGAGCAAACCGTACTGGCTGCATACGCCTGTGTGAAGCGGATACCGCCTTTGGCAAGGGCATCGAGGTGGGGTGTTTCGTTGTAGGGATTGCCGTAGCATCCTAAATCCATATAGCCCAAGTCATCGGCCAAGATAAAGATGATGTTGGGGCGAGATTGGGCTAAACTACCTGCTATTGAAACGATAAAAAAAAGGAACTGTAAGAAGATTTTTTGCATAATTTTTTGAAAAAAAATTCTAAATATTTAATCCCCACCCCCGCTTTTTCTCATTTCCACGCCCACTTTCCTTGCCCATTGGTCGTAGAGAGTGAGCATTTCTTGCAGCTTTTGGGGGTTGATATCGGCTAAGTTGCGGGTTTCGGTGCGGTCGGTTTTGAGGTTGTAAAGTTCCCATTTTTTGAGGTGACGCGCCCACACAATCTTCCAATCGCCCTGCCGCAACGCTCGACTGTCAAAATGTTCCCAAGCCAAAAAATCATGCGATTTGCGATCTTTGTTTTTCAGAATCGGCACGAGGCTTTTTCCTTCTAAGGCTCTGATTTTTTGTTGGTTAAATTCCGTAGGATAGCTTACCCCTGCCAATTCGAGGCACGTGGGCATAAGGTCCATGAGGTGTCCTACTTGGTTGGTTTGGAATGACTTCTTGATGAGACGTGGGTAATGTACAATCATAGGAGTGGCAATGCCGCCTTCGTGGGTGTATTGCTTGTACAGTCGGAAAGGGGTATTGCCTACAAACGCCCAGTTTTTGTCATACGCCGTGTATGAGGCAGGCGTACCCGTGGGGGCGTTGAGGGCAGCAGCATAGCGAGTATCGCCCAAGTCTCGTTTGGCCCGTCCGTCCAGCACTTCGGCACAAGCCCCGTTGTCCGACAAAAACACAATCATCGTGTTGTCCATCTGCCCCGATTGCTCCAACTGCTTGATAATCTGCCCAATACCTTTGTCCATGCGGGTTACCATAGCGGCATAAGTAGCCATGCGTAAGTCCCATTCGTCGGTGTTGGTGGCTTCTGCCCAGGGAATCATGCCGTTTTCTCGGTCGGGTAGTTGGAGGTTTTTGGGTAGTAATCCCATCTGTTTTTGTCGCTCAAAACGCTCTTTTCGCAACTCGTCCCAACCTTTGCGGTACTTGCCTCGGTAGTAGGCTATTTCTTCGGCGGGGGCTTGCAGAGGCCAATGCGGGGCGGTGTAAGCAAGGTACAAAAAGAAGGGCTTGCCTTTCGGATTTTGTTGCAAAAACCCTACGGCATGGTCACTGACAGCATCGGTAAAGTAGGTATTTTGGGGCAAAGTATAAGGCTCGTTGTCTTTCAAAATCAGGCGATTGGGCAGTAGTTCGTAGTAACTATTGGCCCCGCTTATCAAGCCAAAATAGCGGTCGAAACCACGTTGAAGCGGCCAATCTTGGCGTTCTTCGCCCACGTGCCACTTGCCCGACAGGTAGGTGTTGTAGCCTGCGGTTTTGAGTACCTCAGCGATGGTCACGGTTTGCTTACTGAGCCAACCTTGATAGGCGGTTTCGGTGCTACGGTTTTTGGGTTTATTGACCACCATCTCACCCATACCTGCCTGATGCGGATACACGCCCGTGAGCAAGCTCGCCCGACTTGGGCAGCAACGGGCAGCGTTGTAAAACTGCGTAAATTTTACGCCTTTGGCAGCAAGTTTATCAAGGTTAGGTGTCTGAATTTCAGCCCCGTAACAGCCAATATCACTGTACCCCAAGTCGTCGGCCAAAATAATGATGATGTTGGGTTTTTGGGCGTAAAGCCTCCTTGTACCCAAAGAAAGTATGACATCCACCATCAACTGGATAATGAATAAAGAGAATAGGGTTCTTATTGCCTTCATAGGTATTTCGGGTGCTATATCTTTATACCATTTTACCATGAAAATTTGAAAGTAGAGTTTTTAATTTTCATGGTAAAAGTAACTGTTTTTCTTCAAAATCTAAACCGATTCAGCAACGCCATCACTTTGTTCAACAGCCCAGAATCAATTTCAGCCCTCTGAAGTTACTCTTGCTATGCCAATAAATGACCCAAGCAATCTGATTGCTATGCAAAAAAGTGAGCATAGCAATGTACCTACTATGCCAATAAATGACCCAAGCAATCTGATTGCTATGCAAAAAAGTGGGCATAGCAACGTACCTGCTATGCCCACAAATGCACATAGCAAAACCTCT
>JALOLW010000566.1 GCA_025455795.1 Spirosomataceae bacterium | reverse complement strand
TTTTCGCGTAGGTAGCTTTGCCAGTCGGTCAAAATATTTTTCTTCAACACGCGGGGGAATTTATTTTGACCGCCCATTTTGCCGCGTTTTTCCATCCATCCCAAAAACACGCTCGGCGCAAGGGGCGTCACGATGACTTCTTTGAGCGCGTGGCGGCGTTCTACCACGTAGTCGTCGTTGAGGATTTTGAGGTGGGCATCTATTTTTTCACTCAATACGCGGGCCTCCACCGCGTCGTCGGTACCGATGTACCACTGATGGGCAAAAAGCGACCCACTGCGTATGCCCGCCACGGCAAATTCCTTGACCGTGATGCCCAACTCCTCGGCGGTAAGCTCGACGGCCTTGTTCATGTTTTCGACGGTAAGATGCTCCCCGCAAAGGCTCAGATAGTGCTTGGTACGCCCCGTAACGACGATTTCGGCACGGCGTTTATTGACAAACTTCACCGTATCGCCTATCAGATACCGCCACGCGCCAGAGCAGGTAGAAAGCAGCAGCGCGTAGTCCACGCCTTCTTCCACGTCGTCTATCATCAGCGTTTTGGGGTTGGCGATGAGTTCCCCGTCTTCGTTGAAGTTTTGGTCGTTGAACGGCACAAACTCATAAAAAATGCCATTGTCGAGAACGAGGGCCATGCCGTCGGCATTGGGGCGATTTTGAAACGCCAAAAAACCTTCGGAAGCCAAATAAGTATCCAAATAAATGAGCGGTTTGCCGAGTAATTTCTCAAAACCAGCCCGATAAGGCTCAAACGACACCCCGCCGTGTCCAAACACGCTGAGATTGGGCCATATATCGTGGATATTGTCGAGGCCGTAGCGTTCGATGATTTTTTCCATGATAATCTGCAACCACGCGGGTACGCCCGCCATGAAGCCAATGTCCCAAGAAGGAGCTTCTTCGACGATTTTTTCGAGTTTGCGCGCCCAATCGCGTTCGCGGGCTATTTCGCGGCCCGGCTTGTAATAACGCTCAAACCAAAACGGAATATTTTTGGCGTTGATACCGCTCACATCGCCTTCATAGCGACCTTCGTCTATGGGGGTGAGGTCTATGCTGCCACCGATGAGCAAAAAATCTTTTTCGTACAGGTCACTCGGTAATTCTTCGTAATTGCCCAACGAAAAAATCTGCCGTAAGCTCGTGTTTCTGAACGACTTTGTCATGGCTTTGGTGACGGGAATATACTTCGAGGCGGCTTCTGATGTTCCCGAACTCAGTGCGAAATACTTCACTCGCCCAGGCCAACACACATTTTTGGCTCCCTCACGAGCTTCTTTCCACCATTCACGGTACATTTTTTCGTAGTTGTGAACGGGTACTTTTTCTTTGAATTTTTCGTAAAACACCCTGCCTTCGTCAAATACAGCCGCGTGGAGGATGTCTTCAAAATCGTACGTTTCGCCAAATTGCGTGTAGCGGGCTTTGGCGAGTAGTTTGCTGAGGGTTTTTCGTTGAATTTTGGCGTTGTTTTTTTTCTGCGCCTGCATTTTAGAGGTCAGTTTCAATCCGCCTTTCAATAAGTTGCCGAGTAATGCCATATTAGTTATTAGTTCACCAATTCCAATCTTTCATTTGTGCCAACGTTGGATAAGAGGTCATATCGTATTGACACGGCACGACCGAGGCGTAGTTGTGCGCCAATGCCCATTCGCAAGTGCCTTCTGCGCCTTCGTCGAAATTGACAAAATGCCCTGCCATCCAAAAATAACTGCGCCCGTAGGGGTCTTTGCGTTTTTCAAATTCTTCTTGCCACTTGCCATTGGTCTGACGGCATATTTTGATGCCTTGAATGGGCGTATCTGATTGAGCGGGAGGCCGTTTGCCAAGACACTTTGGGCAATTTGCAAAATAAATGGCTTAATGTGCGAGAAGTCGGCATTGGGCGAGAAATCACTCAACGAAAACCCAATGGCGGGAATGCCCTCGATGGCCGCTTCGATGGCCGCCGACATGGTGCCAGAGTACAGCACGCTGATGGACGAGTTGGAGCCGTGGTTGATACCGCTCACGACAAGGTCAATGTTGCGGTCTTTGAGTACCCAATGTTTCGCCAATTTCACGCAGTCGGCGGGTGTGCCACTGCACTCGTAGGCACTGATGTCACCAAAAATCGGTGAACTGTGCAGCCTGAGTGGCTCGCCTACCGTAATGGCATGACCCATACCCGACTGCGGGCTGTCGGGGGCTACGACCACTACATCGCCAATTTGGCTCATCAATTCTATCAACGTACGGATGCCTTTTGAGGTAATTCCGTCGTCGTTGCTTACCAAAATCAAAGGTTTCTGAACACTCATGCTATTTGCTAAAAATTTGAAAGGCTACAAAAGTAAGCACAAATTGAGTGATTCGTTACTCGTTGTAGGTGATTAGTTTTTGAGAAGAGTCAAAAAAATGAGAAGAAAGTGACACTTTTCTTGCCATTTTTCGACTGAAACCGTTACTTGTGGCTCAAAATTGTCTTTTTGTTAAAATTCATCCCGTGAAAGCTGTACGTTTTTGGATAGGAGCGTTGATTGTTGGTTGGGGAGTGGGGCTGCAAGTAATTGCACAAAAGCCCAAACCTCTG
>JALOLW010000184.1 GCA_025455795.1 Spirosomataceae bacterium | reverse complement strand
CCGCGTGAGTAGATTTGCCCCGTCAGGCTCAAATTGATTTTTTCGCTTATGGCAAAATAATAGCCCCCGTCGCGGAGGAAGTAGCCGCGCCCGTTGGGTTCTTCGCCGTACTGCGGCATAATCACACCCGACGTACCGATTTCTTTCTTTTTGGGAACGGGAAAAAAGCCAAACGGCATAGCCAAAGGCGTAGGCGCGCCCGCAATGACAAGGTTGAAAGGCCCCGAAATCACTTGTTTTTCGGGAATTACTTTGATTTTTTTGGCGGCAATGTGAAAATGCGGCGTGGCTAAGTTACAGGTCGTGTAGATTGCTCCTGTTTCTCCTTTCACCTTACTTCCTATGTACATATTGTCTTCTTCGTCTTTTTTGACGGTCGTTCCTCTGATATTCCCGTCGCCCTGCTGCGTGATAACGCCCTTGATGAGCCCCTTTTTGCTTTTGAAATTGTAGCGAATCTCATCGGTATCGTACTTCTCCTCGCCGTCTTGAAAAATAGGCTTGCCTACGGTTTTTTTGGTGGTGGAGTCGTAGCTACCTTTGGCAAAAATCTCGTTGGTGGTCCAGTTGAGACGGATATAATCGGCTTCGAGTTTGATTTTGCCGTAGTCCACCTTGGCTTTGCCGTAGAGATGCACCTCCTGCTTGGCGGGGTCCATGATGGTAGAATCTTGCGCGCTATAATTGACCGTGGTTTGGATGTCACCTTTGGCCGTCAGGGTGTCGGTTTTGACGGTGTCGGCATTGGAGGTGACCGCCAACACGCTGGGGACTAAGGCTTTGAGGGGCTTGAGAGAATCGGGATTGCTACGTTGTAATGTTTTGGGCGTAAGGCGTTGGGAGAAACCATTGATGGCTATCAACATCCCAATCAAACTCACTCCAAATGTGCGTAGAATAATATTTAGGCGGTGTTTTTTCAACAATGAGGTGTATTTCAAAGGGACAAAATTAGTGTTTTCGGCAAAGAATGACTGTTAAAAGTTATTAAAATGTCAGCGTTGGTACTTTTTTGCATCTTTGGCAAGATTCGTGTAAGGTTATGCGTTAAGAAATATCGCGGAGGTATGGAACACGGAAAACGGAATTACGGAACAAGGGATTACGGAAAACGGAATTAAGGAACAAGGAATGCAGAACAAGAAATATCAAACTATGAAATCATCAATTTTACGACAAATAGTTTTCTCATGGCGAAAAGCTGTTTTTCTTCCCTCCCTCACGGGCAATAATCTTGTAAGGGTTTTGAGCACACCCCTCTCCAGAGGGGCCGGGGTGAGGTTACTGCTGCTACTGCTTACCTCTCCCCCCACTTTTGCCCAACGCGAAGTACAGTACGCCCAGTATTTGGCCAATCCGTTGGCTATCAACCCTGCCGCGACGGGTATGCGCGAGAACTTTCATTTCAACGCCGTGCTGCGCCGGCAGTTTATTGTTGGTTTACAAGGACTTCCCATCACCCAATCGTTTGCGATGGATGGGGCGGTGGGGCGTAACAAAAACATCGGTCTTGGCGTGCAAGGACTCAACGACCGCGTATCGCTCAACACCGCGCTGTTTGCTACGTTTTCGTACATTCATCAAATTTCTGAAACCCAAAAAATTTCGATTGGGGCATTGGGTGGCATCAATGTACTGCCCAACCGCAGCCCGATTGGATTTGGGGCGGGGGTCAATAAAGTCTTGCCGAGTGCGGGTGTGGGCGTATTTTACGAAGACGAGATGATTTTTGGGGGCGTTTCGATGCCTGAGATTATAAAACAAGAAGCTGGCTACAACAGTGGCTCTGCCTTGCTCAACTACCAACGTCCTCTATTCATACAAGCGGGCTTAAAAATGAACGCCACCGAAGACGTAGAATTTGTGCCGTCGGTGCTGATTACCAAGCCGCAAAATGGCCGCGTAAGGGCAGACTTGAACGCTTTGGCTACGCTGATGCGTAAGGTGGGCGCGGGGGTGTCGGTTCGATTTGGCACAACTACCTACTGGCAGGGGTTATTGCAGTACAATGCCTCCAAAAACATACAGTTGGGTTATACGTATAGCTCGCGCCGAGTGGAAGATTTTTGGGGCAGTGCCAATCCTTTGCCAGGTTCGGGGAAGGGGATTCACGAAATCGTGGTCACGCTCCAACCCAATCCCAAGACACCATAGACGAAATCTATCTTTTTTTTAGCATATATTACAAATTCATAACCTAAATTTGCGGCTTGTTAAAAACATCCGAATCATAGATGGAAAAATACTCATACATCGCCAACTCCGAGGCGGCTTACATCGAAGAACTTTATCAACAATTCAAGCAGAACCCCGACGCCGTGGACGGCAGTTGGGCGCGATTTTTTGAAGGTTTTGAGTTTTCGCTCAAATATGGTAACAATGGCCACGCGCCTACCAACGGGGCAGCCGCCCCCGAAAAATCGGTCACGGCAGCGCACACCCGCAAAGAAATGGAGGTGGTGCACCTCATCAGAGGCTACCGTCAGCGGGGGCATTTGTTGTCACAGACCAATCCGCTCGGACCGCGCAAAAACCGCAATCCAGAGCTTGATTTGAAAGATTTCAACCTCAGCGAGGCCGATTTGGACACCGTATTTGAGGCGGGTCACGAGGTGTTTGGGAAAGCGGCCACGTTGCGCGAAATAGTAGGGGCGTTACAAAAAGTCTATACTGCCAAAATCGGTTTTGAGTATCAACACATCCGCGACCGCCGCGCCAAGTCGTGGCTTCGCAAGAAAATTGAGCAAGAATACCTCAATTTCAAGCCCACCCTCGAAGAAAAGACGCGCATCCTCGAAAAACTCAACGAGGCCGTGACATTTGAAAACTTTCTTCATACCAAATTTTTGGGCAAGAAGCGTTTTTCGCTCGAAGGCGGCGAGTCCACCATTCCTGCGTTGGACGTGGCCATCAATGTTGGGGCCAATTTGGGCGTAGAAGAAGTGGTGATTGGGATGGCGCACCGTGGCCGTCTCAACGTATTGACCAACACCATGAACAAGTCTTACGACCAAGTTTTCAACGAGTTTGAAGAAAATGTAGAGTTGGACGAATACAGCGACGGCGACGTAAAATACCATATGGGCTACGAAAGTCAAATCGAAACGCCCCGTGGAAAGCGTGTGAGCCTCAAACTCATGGCCAATCCGTCGCACTTGGAAGCCGTCAATCCCGTGGTGGTAGGCTACGCCCGCGCCCGCGCCGACGAACATTATAGCCACATAGAAGGCCAAGACAAATACGACCCTGTATTGCCGATTTTGATTCACGGCGACGCTGCCGTGGCAGGGCAGGGGATTGTGTATGAAGTGACGCAAATGTCCAACCTCGATGCCTACTACACGGGTGGTACGTTGCATTTTGTCATCAACAACCAAGTGGGTTTCACTACCGACCACGAAGACTCTCGTTCTTCCATTTACTGCTCGGACGTTGCCAAAATCGTGGACGCGCCCATTTTTCACGTCAACGGCGGCGACCCCGAAGCCGTGGCTTTTGTGATGAAAGTAGCGACGGAGTTTCGTCAGGAGTTCAACCGCGACGTGTTCGTGGACATGGTGTGCTATCGCAAATACGGTCACAACGAGTCGGATGAGCCACGTTTCACCCAACCGACCATGTACGCCAAAATAGGCCAACAGCTCAATGTGCGTGATTTGTACCTCAAAGTTTTGACCGAGCGGGGCGAATTGGAAGATACCCAAATCGCCGAAAAGATGAAGGCTGAATTGGAGGGTGAATTGCAGGAGTTGTTGCAAAAAGTAAAACAAAAACAACTGCCCTACGAGCGTCCGAAGCTGGAGCGCGATTGGGCGGTGTTGCGTCGGTCAGTGCCAGAGGATTTTGAGCAATCGCCCGCAACGGGCATTTCCAAAGACGCCATTGACAAGGTAGCCAAAGCCCTCGTTACTTTGCCAGAAGGCTTTAAGGCCATCAAGCAAATCGAAAAAGTAATTGAAGAACGCGGCCAGATTTTTGCGGGCGAAAAAGCCTTCAACTGGGCCGCGGGTGAATTGCTGGCTTACGGGTCGCTGTTGGCCGAAGGCCACACCGTCAGAATGACTGGCCAAGACGTACAACGCGGTACATTTTCGCACCGCCACGCCGTGCTACACGATACCGATACCAACGCCAGGTACAGCAATCTGGCGCACATCGGCGAAGGGCAAGGCAAGTTTGAGATTTATAATTCGCTTTTGTCAGAATATGGTGTGTTGGGCTACGAATACGGCTACGCCATGGCCAACCCCAACGCCCTCGTGATTTGGGAAGCACAGTTTGGAGATTTCTCCAACGGTGCCCAAATCATGATTGACCAGTTTATTTCGGCCACCGAGTCGAAGTGGAACGCCATGAACGGTATCGTGATGCTGTTGCCTCACGGCTACGAAGGTCAGGGGCCAGAGCACTCCAACGCCCGTCCAGAGCGGTATTTGCAACTTTCGGCAGAGTATAATATGTACGTGTGCAACATCACCACGCCTGCCAACTTGTTCCACTTTATGCGTCGTCAGGTGTCGTTGCCATTCCGCAAGCCCGCCATCATCATGTCGCCCAAATCCATGCTGCGTCATCCGATGGCAGTATCGGCCATGAGTGATTTTATGGATGGCACGCGCTTCCAAGAAACCATCGGCGACACAACTGCCGACCCCAAAAAAGTGAAACGTGTACTGCTTTGCACAGGAAAACTTTATTGGGAATTGTTCGAAAAACGCCAAAAAGAAGGCCGCGAAGATGTGGCGATTATTCGTATCGAGCAGTTGCATCCATTCCCCAAAAAACAAGTAGAGGCACATTTGGCTCAATACAAAAAAGCAGAAGTGATTTGGGTACAAGAAGAACCCGAAAACATGGGCTATTGGAGCTATATCTTGCGTGAATTTCCTGCCATCGGCCTCGGCAAGGTAGTGGCACGCAAAGCAAGCGCGTCCCCTGCGACGGGCTACCTCAAAGTTCACGGCAAAGAACAAGCCGAACTTATCACAGAGGCTTTTGGGGAATAGTTAATTGTTATCCGTTATGGGTTATCCGTCTTACAATTAACAGTTCAACAGACCGCGCGGGCGGCCCCGAACAATTAACATTTCAACGATTAACATTTCAACAGACAAACGATTCAACAAACATACAAATGTCACAACTTGAAATAAAAGTACCGCCCGTAGGTGAATCCATCACCGAAGTCACCATTGGTTCTTGGGTCAAAAAAGACGGTGAGAGTGTCAAGCGGGATGAAATAATATGCAGTTTGGACTCCGACAAAGCCTCGTTTGAAGTCGCTGCCGAAGCCGATGGCATCTTGCGCATCAAAGCCCAAGAGGGCGATACCCTGCCCATTGGTGGCCTGATAGCGGTGTTAGAAGCCGTCGGAGCAGCCGTCGGCAGTCAGCCAGTAGCTGTTGATAGTCCACAGCCCGTGGTTAGTAGTGTGCCATTGGCTGCTGCGCCACCCGCCCCATCGTCAAGTCCGTCCAAAATCGTGGAGATGAAAGTACCTACCGTGGGTGAGTCGGTGACTGAGGTGACGATAGCGAGTTGGAACAAGAAAAACGGCGAAATGGTACAGTTGGACGAGGTATTGTGCGAGTTGGAATCTGACAAAGCCACTTTTGAACTCCCCGCCGAAGCCGCAGGTATCTTGCACATTGTAGCCGAAGCAGGTACTACCCTTCCCATCGGTGCGCTGATTTGTAAGATTGAAGTAGGGGCAGGTCAGCAGGTAGCACTTGTCACTCCGACAAAGGAGGAATCTATGTCTTCTCCATCACCAACTACTTCCGCTGATGTACATGCCTCACCTGTCGCCGCCAAGATTTTGGCCGAAAAAGGCATTGACCCTGCTACCGTGGCGGGTACGGGTGCGGGTGGCAAAATTATGAAAGAAGACGCATTGAAAGCGGGGCAGTCAGCGGCCAGCAGTCAGCAGCCCCGTAGCAGTGAAACACAAATAAGTAACATGCAATCAAATACTGTAAAGCCAGTAGCTCCCCCACCGGGGGCGGGGGGGGCTTCTCGTCGTGTCAAAATGACCTCTTTGCGTAAGACCATTGCCAAGCGTTTGGTAGCGGTCAAAAACGAAACCGCCATGCTCACTACCTTCAACGAGGTGGACATGAAGCCTGTGATGGATTTGAGAGGTAAATACAAAGATAAATTCAAAGAAAAACACGGCGTAGGCTTGGGCTTTATGTCGTTTTTTACGAAAGCCATTGCCACCGCATTGTTGGAGTTTCCAGTGGTCAATGCCTACATAGATGGCGACGAAATCGTCTATAACGACTTTGCCGACATCTCCATCGCAGTTTCTACCGAGCGAGGTCTGGTGGTTCCCGTGGTACGCAACGCCCACAAGATGACCTTTGCCGAAATCGAAAAAGAAATCATTCGTTTGGCAGGATTGGCCCGCGACAACAAGCTGACCATTGACCAAATGCAAGGCGGTACGTTTACCATCACCAACGGCGGCATTTTTGGTTCGATGCTCTCTACTCCCATCATCAATGCGCCTCAATCGGCCATTTTGGGGATGCACAACATCGTAGAACGCCCCGTGGTAATAGATGGCCAAGTAGCAGTACGGCCCATCATGTACGTGGCCCTCAGCTACGACCACCGCATCATAGACGGACGCGACTCGGTGAGTTTCCTTGTGCGCGTAAAGCAACTCTTGGAAGACCCCGCACGACTGCTTTTGGAAGTCTAATCTCTCCTTCTAAATCAGCAAAGCCCCGACCTCATATCGGGGCTTTTTGGTGATGTTTTGTTTTGTTGCTAAGTAAACTTTCGCCCTTGTTGTGTTTAGAAAGCAGTGTTGTGGCGTCAAAAAAAACAAATCATGTGGAATCTTGAAAACAAAACAGCCCTCGTAACGGGCGGAAGCAAAGGAATCGGTAAGGCCATTGTGGCCGAATTTTTAGCGTTGGGGGCATCGGTAGTGGCCGTAGCTCGCAACCAACGAGAACTTGACGCGCTTCAAACAGCGTATCCCACTGACAAGCTTCGCGTGATGTCGGCGGACATGAGTCAGAGGGAGGACATTGCCCGCGTGGTGGCTTCGCTGGCGCAGTTGGATATTTTGGTCAATAACGTGGGCATGAACATCCGCAAAAAAGCCCCTGATTTTGCCGACGGTGAGTTTGAAAAAATTGTCCAAACCAATCAATTCTCTGCTTACGAACTTACCCGAAAGTGCTATCCATTACTCCAAGAGAGCAAAGGCTGCGTGGTTTCAGTAGCCTCTGTATCAGGGCTTACGCACATTCGGTCGGGGGTGATTTACGGCATGACCAAAGCGGCCATCGTGCAGATGACCCGCAACTTGGCCATTGAGTGGGGCAGTGTGGGTATTCGCGTCAATGCCGTCGCGCCCTGGTACGTGCTGACCCCGCTCACCGAGGGCGTACTGGCCGACGAAGCCTTTTACCAAGATGTCCTCAAAAGGAGTCCGTTGGGGCGTATTGCCCAGCCCGAAGAAGTGGCGGCGGCGGTGGCGTTTTTGGCGATGGACAAAGCATCCTATATTTCAGGCCAAACCCTCGCCGTGGACGGTGGATTCACGGTTTTTGGGTTTTGAGTTGAATTAGTTCAACACAAATTTAGCCCGTTAGAATCCGCCGCTAACAGCCTTTTGATACCATATTCCCAAACCCTATTTCCAATCTCCTTTTCCATGCGCCTGCTCGTTGTTTCTTTGCTGACTGTCGCCACAGTGTTTGGGCTGTCGTCTTGCCAAACCTCTTCCT
>JALOLW010000183.1 GCA_025455795.1 Spirosomataceae bacterium | reverse complement strand
GTGAGGGTGCATTTCGATAGTTTTTTTGTCTTGTTAACTCAAAGTTCTATCGTAATCCCCTCATTTTCAAATATTCCCCTTATTTGTCCAGCAATATTAGGTGCCAAATCTTCAAAATCAACCCCCTCCTTTAATCAACCCTCTCAAAATCTTACGGTATCGTACAGGCCTGAGACGGCGTACTTGACTACTTAAAACATAAAGTTTTGGTCTAAAAACTGCTGAATATCAGCTATATCGGCCTTAGAAGTCAAATCGGGTACCAAGTCGGGCATCGGAATGGCCTTTATAGATTGAGGGAGCGTTTGCGCCATGCGTCGAATCGAAACGGGTAGTTCGCGCTCTTGTCGGATGGGGTGCAGGGGCGTGTCTTCCAAAAAAGGCATCACCTCGGGGGCATTGAGGGCGAAAATATTCCAACTGATACCGATGTAAGGCATCGTAGCGGTGATGTGCGCCCATTCTTCGTCCGTTGGTTTTTCTATCAAATCATTCAAAAAGCCGTGGGCGTCGGTTTGGACAATGGCGCAGTTGCGGACGCGCTCCGTACTGTACGCGCTCGCGTCAAACGCAATCATGGCGTTGCGGGTTGTTTGATACAATTTTTCAAATACTTTTATCGGATAAATATTGTCAGAATTGCAAACGATGAAACGGCCTTCTTGCCACGCAGGGTGCTGCGAAAGTGCTTGTAAAATGGCATCAGAAGTACCGAGGGGCTTGGTGCGGCCTTCGGGGATGTATTGCCGTGCAAAAAGAATTTGAAGAGGAAAGGCTTGATTTTTAGCAAGTTGTTGGGTGTAATATTCTTGTGTAAAAGCGTCGGCAGGGTTAAGAACGAGTAGCACTTCTTCAACCCCTCCTTTGGCGGCATTGTGGAGCAAATAATCCAAAAAAGGTTTCCCATTTTTACCCAGTCCAATCATGCACTTTGGCAAATTGTTGGCCTGATGGACAAGCGATGGATCGGTGAGTGAAGCATCTTCTTTTCTCATCCGCGACGACATCCCTGCCGCCAATATCATTAATCTTTTGGGTATTGTTTTGTGACTCATGTTTTATTTCAGTCGCAGTACGACAATGCCGTCGTGTTTTTTGATTTTTTGGAGGTAAGTGGTCAACGGGTCGGCAGATATGACTACTTTTTTAGCATCCGACGACGCATGAAGCAGATGAACTCGATTGTCTTTTTTGACCACAAACCCCTCATGATTGAAGTCAAGCCCTGCGATGTTGGAGGTAATACCTATAATATCGCCTTCTTTGAGTTGTGCTTCTACGGCAGCTACTTTTTCTTTGGGTATTTTATGCCAACTCGTCTGACTTAGGGTAGTTTCTACTTTCACGACTTGCTCAAACGCGGCCTCTTCTTGCAGACCTGCGTAGGCGTTGCGGTGGGTGGTCATAAAGTTGATAGTAGGTTGTGTTTTTTCACCACCCAGTTGGGCAGTTACATCACTAAACAGTCCCCGTGTTTCGTTTTGGAGTTTCCATTCCAAAAAATAATGCAGCCGCGAGCCGTAATCGTTGATTTCACCTTTGCGGTAGCGCATTTGTTGAAGATTGTTTACATACTCGCTGTACACCTTACGACCGTGCTTGGAGGCAGTAAGTGCCAATACCGACTCCACAAAAGTGAAGCAATCAAACTCCTTGAGGTTGCAGACGAGTTTTTCGGGGGTTTGTTCGAGGGTATGCGGGGTGTAAGGTCGTTCCAAAAAACTTTTGGCCACAATCATCGCCGTTTCCGTTTTGGTATTGCCTTTGGGGAGTTCCATTTTTTGCGAAAATATAGCCACGTTGGGGTCTATAGCCCAAGCACCCAAGCCCAAAAACAAAACAAGAAATAGGAAGCGCATCATTTTTGATTTTGTAAATGCGTAATTAGACCGCTCCTACGAGCCACTCAAACGTAATCACCTGCTCGATGTCGGGATGTAGGCTCAGGGCCACGGGACAAGTATGCGCGGCGCGTTCAAGTTTGGCGCGGTCGGCGTCGCTGAGTTCAGTGTCGGTGAGCATGTTGAGTTTGACTTCTACTTTGGCGATGCGGCGCGGTGCTTCGGCAGACATCACCTTCGTAATATCCATCGAAGAGCCTCGGAGGTCTATGCCGTCGCGGCGGGCCACGATACCCATGATGGTCATCATGCAGCTACCGAGTGCCGTGGCCACCAAGTCGGTGGGAGAGAAGGCTTCACCGCGTCCGTGGTTGTCGGTCGGGGCGTCGGTCAAGATTTGAGTGCCAGATTGGAGGTGCGTGGCTTGGGTGCGGAGGTCGCCGAGATAAACAGTTTGTGCGGTTGGCATGGTAGTATCAAGATTTGATGATTTTTTTCTGAACCATAAAGCTACTAAAATAGTTTAAAACGTAACTTCCTAACACAACCCTTTTCCGTTTTTTTTCGTATGTAAGTTTGAAACCTGGTGAGTTTTCACTACATTTATATTCAAATTTTAGCATTTACCCTTATGAAAACCTGCCTTCAAATACTGTTAGCGATGCTTTTGGCCGCTCCGATGGGGTGGAGTCAAAAGAAAGCCCCCCAAAAAAACCTTGAAAATGAGGAAGAAGAGTATTCTTCTATCACTACTTACGGGGTGACAACCAACACCAACTCTGGGTTGTTGGGGGGATTTATGTTTAGACACTCTACGCTGTTGAGCAAACCACTCTTTGGCAAGAGTCAGTATCGCTATTTGGGGCTGGAGGTAGTCAATGTGCGGCATCCCAAAGAACTTTCGCAGTCGTCCAACACGGGCGCACGATTTACGCCTGGGAAACAAAACTACCTTTTTGTGGTGCGCCCGCAATATGGCCGTGAAGTGGTGCTATCCAACCGCAGCGAAGACGAAGGTATCTCCATCAACGGTATTTTGGCGGTAGGTGCTTCTCTCGGAATTTTGAAGCCGTACTATATTCAGTACCAAGTGCGCCCAGGCGTAGTACGTACCGAAGCCTACGACCCCGTCAAACACACCGACGCGGGCAATATCTTGGGGTCAGGGAGTTTGTTGCAGGGCTTTGGCAGCGCGAGCATTGTGCCGGGCGTCAATGCCAAAATGGCGTTTAGCTTTGAATTGAGTGCGTTTCGCAACAGTATCACGGGCGTAGAAGTGGGTTTTTTGGCTGAAATGTTTGCCAAAACACCCGTTATTATCCCGTCTGCCGATAACCAAAACCTGTTTAGCGCGGGTTATGTCACTTTGTTTTTTGGAAATAAGAAATAGAAGTATGGGGTAGTGGGTATTGAGTATTGTGATTGAGTTTTAGAACTAATCAATACAATGACTTACTACTCAATACGAACTACTCAATACGCAATACTACTTATGATAGAACTTCCTGTAATCGCGTCTGAACGCAAAAAACGCCCCGATTGGTTGAGAGTAAAACTGCCCGTGGGGCCAGAGTATCGCAAAGTACGCACCATTGTAGATACCCATAAACTGCATACGATTTGTGAAAGCGGCAACTGCCCCAACATGGGCGAGTGCTGGGGTGAAGGTACGGCTACTTTTATGATTTTGGGCAATGTCTGCACGCGCGGCTGCTCGTTTTGCGCCGTAGCCACGGGTCGTCCCAACGAATACGACACCGACGAACCCCGTCGCGTGGCCGAAGCCATTCAGCTCATGGGTGTAAAACACGCCGTTATTACCTCCGTCAATCGAGACGAACTCAAAGACCGTGGGGCCGAAATATGGCACCAAACGGTGGTTTTGACCAAAGAACTCAGCCCCGCTACGACCATCGAAACGCTCATCCCCGACGTAAAAGCCAATTGGGACGCGCTCGAACGCATGATTTCGGCGGGGCAAGAGGTGGTGTCGCACAACATGGAAACCGTGGCGCGGCTGTACCGTGCCGTGCGTCCACAAGCCAAATACGATCGTAGCCTCGAACAAATCAAACGAACCAAAGTTTATGGCAAGCGCACCAAGTCGGGTATTATGCTCGGCCTTGGCGAAACCCACGACGAAGTATTCAAAGCGATGGATGATTTGGTGGCGCATGGCTTGGACATTCTGACCCTTGGTCAATACCTCCAACCGACCAAAATGCACCACGAAGTGATAGAATGGATTCACCCCGAAACGTTTGACATGTACCGCGAAGAGGGCTTACAGCGAGGCTTAAAATACGTGGAAGCAGGACCGCTGGTACGCTCAAGTTATCACTCCGAAAGACACGTGAACGTGCCGGTTTAAACGCAAAAAAACATGTCTATCATCATAATAAAGTGGAACTCTGACAATTTTTGTGGCTAACCTCATCCCCATCCCTTCTCCTGCCAGGAGAAGGGGGCAGTACATAGTCCCTCTCCTGTCAGGAGAGGGATTTAGGGTGAGGTTGAATATACGTACCACAAAAATTGTCAGAGAACGAATAAAGTTTGATTATACAAAAGCATTCGCATAACATAAACATATTGTTCTCTAAAAATCATGACGGTTACTTTTGAAATAGAGTCAGATGAGCTTAATGCTAATTTACTCCAATCACTTCGTAGTTTATTTAAAGGTAAAAGGTTAAAGCTAACTGTTGAAGATGAATCGGGGGTGGTCACAAGTGAAGCAATGAAGGCAAAATTGGATGAAGCATTGTTGGGAACGGATGTATATGTTTTCAAAGATGATGAATTTTCTTCCTTTGCAGAAAATGTGATGAATAAAGGCATAGATTGGCTTGATAACTTCAAAGACAATGCGAAGCGTTAGGTTTAGAGAAAAAGCATTTGATGAAGTGCGAGAATGGTTGTTTGAAGATCCCAAAACGCTTCAACGCATATTTCGTGTTTTAGAAGAATGTCGCCGTACTCCTTTTGTAGGAATTGGTAAGCCCGAAGCATTAAAAGGAGAATATAAAGGTTGCTGGTCAAGAAGAATAAATGATGAAGATAGACTCATTTATAAAGTGACCGACGAAGATATAATTGTACTATCGCTCAAAGGTCACTATCAATAAATTGCAACGTTACGACTACATCATTGCGGGTGGTGGATTGTCAGGGCTGAGTTTGGCGTATTACATGAACCAAACCGTGCTGCGGGAAAAATCCATCCTCATCATTGACCAAGATACCAAAACCAAAAACGACCGTACTTGGTGTTTTTGGGAAAAAGACAACGACAGCCCCTTTGACAAAATCTTGCTCAAACAGTGGGACAAAGTCTATTTTCACGGTACTAATTTTTCTTCCGAATTGGACTTGGGCGAGTACCGTTACAAATGGCTCAGAGGCATAGATTTTTACAATTTTGTCAAAGCCGATTTGCTCACCAATCCCAACATCAAGTTTGTCCAAGAACGCATCGAGCGCATCAAAGACACGCCCGCAGGGGGCTTTATCATCACCACCGAAAATCAGTATTTGGGCGAGTACGTTTTTGATAGCACCAAGCCCCTGCGGCTCGATTTGAGCAACGCCCACAATATGCTTCAACACTTCAAAGGGTGGGAAATTGTGACCGATAGCCCTGTTTTTGACGTCGAATGTCCTACCATGATGGATTATCGCGTGGAGCAGCGAGGCGTAGGTGTGCGCTTCATGTACGTACTGCCCCAAAGCGCCACTCGCGCAATGATTGAATATACCGTTTTTTCGGACAAACTCCTTTCGCCCGACGAGTATGATTTTGAACTCAATGACTACATTCGGCAGTTTTTGAAGATTGACAAATTCAGCATTGAACACGAAGAGTTTGGCGTGATTCCGATGACCGATGAATCTACGCCTCCCAAAGCGGGCAATCACATCGTGCGGATTGGTACTTCTGGTGGATACGTCAAAGCCTCTACGGGTTATGCTTTTCAGCGGACGCAGCGTTTTACCCGTGCTTTGGTCAAAGACTTGGTGACAGTTGGCAAGCCGCAGACACCTCCCCAAACGTGGATGAAACGTTTTAAGGGGTTGTTGGACAGTACATTGCTGAACGTATTGCTCAAAAATCGTGCTTCGGGCAAGGCGGTTTTTACGGCATTGTATCAGAAAAATCCCACACCGTTGTTGTTTGCTTTTTTGGACGAAGATACCACCCTTCCCCAAGACCTCCGCATCATGTCAAGCGTGCCGATTGGGGCGTTTATCAAAGGCATGATAAGCGCGATTTGGAAACGCATTTAGCGGTTTAGGCGCGTAAACCCGCTGTTTTGAGCATTGTTTGGAGCGTGTTGAGGTCTTTTTTGAAAGCCGCCAAAACCTGTTCTTTGGGCATACTAAGTTGGGTTTTGCCCGTATCGGCGCCGCCGAGCGGAAACTCGTAGTGGATAGACATCGGCCCCGTGATTTGGTGTTTTTTCAACAACGATAAATACAGCGGATAGTCCACCATCCCTTCGCCCAATGGCACGAGATGATGCTGCCACTTGCCATCTTTCTTGGCCCAATGGAAGTCTTTGATGTCCAAGCACTTGATGTGATTTTTGAGGATTTCAAGTCCATTGACCCACGACACGCCGCCTTCGGCCACGGCGTGTTTGACATCGTACTGACAGCCTATCCAACGCGGGTCGAGGTCGCGGATGACCGTCCACAAATCCCACAGCGATGCCCCCAATCTTGCCCCCGAGTGGTTTTGGTACGCACCTTGTATGTTGTATTTTTGGTTGAGTTTGGCCAATTTTTCAAACCTCTTCCGAAAACCGTCGAGGCTTTTGACTACGCCCACCGAGGCATCATAATCAATCCAACCCATCCGATAGTGTGCAATATCCAACTTCCCAGCGGTCTTGAGCAGGGCTTCGGTGGCGGGGTGATTGGGATCGGTGATGTCGGTTACAATCATCGGAACTTCCAACCCTACTTTGCGGATAGCCGCGACCGCCACGGGCAAATCTTCCGCTACGCGCTCGGGCGCGACGTGTCCACCCTTGCGAACGGTCAAATCTACCCCCTCAAACCCCAACGCGGCCACTTCGCGCGCCATCTCTGGCACCGACAACCAGTGCAAATGCTTGGAGAAAATACAAAGCCCCCCTGCCCCCAGTGGGGGTACTGCTGACGCAGAAGCTGATGGATTCCCCCTTCGGGGGGTAGGGGGCTGGGTAGGGGGCTGAACGGCCAACGCTCCTAAACTACCAAGAAACGCCCGACGATTGAGTGAAAAATCTTCCATTGCACTAATTTTTGCTTTTTTTGTAAAAGCACTCTAGTACAAAAATCTATCAAGCTCCTTTGACCAAACTCCTCAAAAAAGCAATTTCCTCCTCCAAATGCTGTATCTTGCGCTCGTAGAGTTCACGCTCTTTGTCAGCCAAGCCTTGGTTGAAAACAAAACCATTGGCTTGCCCACCTTGTTGATGTTCAGATACCTTTTGGATGACCATCCCGCTCTCAAATGTTAGCAAAGACACTACATCTACACCCAATACATCAGCTATTTTTTTGAGTGTAGAATAGGCCACATCGCTTTCGCCCCGTTCTATTTTTGAATAGGCCGTTTGCGACATATCCAAAGTTGCGGCTACGTTACTCTGAGTGAGGTCTTTGAGTTCACGGATTTTTCTAATTTTTGAACCGATAGATTGCATATATGTCAATTATTTTAAAACCTTGACAAAGTACAAAAGAAAATTGAAGCAGAAAACAAAAAAACAAGATTTCCTATTGTAAAATACAATATTGAAACCATAGAGAAAGGTAAATTGTTTCGTTCTCTGACAATTTTTGTGGTACGTATATTCAACCTCACCCTAAATCCCTCTCCTGTCAGGAGAGGGACTATGTATTGCCCCCTTCTCCTG
>JALOLW010000182.1 GCA_025455795.1 Spirosomataceae bacterium | reverse complement strand
TTTTGGTTTGTCAATGTTTGACAAATGTCCTGCGCCACCGATGATTTTTTTCTGAACGTTGGGGATTTGTGAGGCCAATTGAGTGGCTGCTTTGCGGATACTTTCTTCGTCTTTTTCGCCCACTACCACGAGGGTTGAGACTTTAATTTTAGACAGAAGGTCGGCGGTAGGAGGCGTGCCGTATTGCGGCATGATGCGGGTATTGATGAAGTGGTCGCCGTGGTAGTCACCCACGATGAGATTGAGGTTGATAATCGCCAAATCGTCTGCCGAATAAAGTCGTAACAAAGGCGATTTGAGCCAAGTTTGGAGGGCGTCGCCTTGCCAACCTCGCTGCGAAGCCTTCCCGATGACTTTGCCAAAAAGCGCGTTTAGTTCGGGCGTATAGCCTGTGAAGCCGTCAAAATTGGCATCAACGGCCACCAATTTATGGACCCTGTCGGGATATAGCGCGGCAAAACGCAGCGCGATGTTGCCACCCATCGAAAGCCCCACCAAACTTACTTTGGTGATTTTGAGGGCATCGAGCAGGGCTTTGAGGTCGTCCACGGGATTGTGAGGGTCGCGGGCGCGAGCCGACTGCCCAAACCCGCGCACGTCATATCGAATCACTTTGAAATAACGGGCAAACGCCACCCACTGCTCGTCCCACATACGGGTATCAAGCGAAAGCCCGTGGATAAACACCACAGGCTCTCCCTCTCCTGCCGTTTCGACGTATAGTTGGGTGTCATTGACCACCATCATTTGACCCAATGCCTCCTCTTGGGCAAAAGAGAAGCAGTGGCCCATCAAAAAGAGGGTGCAGAAGGTCAGTAGTCGAATCATGGATTAATAATCGTCGTAGTTGTCGTCGTAGCCGCCACCGCCAAAATAATCTTCTTCGGCAGTACCCGATTTTTTGCTGATACCTTTGTAAGCGATGGCATTTTTGAGCAGGGCAATCTGCCCTACATGATAGAGGTCATGCTGCAAAATCCCGTGGAGCATGGTGTAGTAGTCGTATTGGCGAGTAGGCACGATTTCGTCCAAAAACTCGTCATCTTCGCGGTTTTCGAGTTCGGCAATGAGTTCTTCTTGGCTGAGACTCAGCTCCATTTGGAGGGCTTCCCATTCAAACTCGTCAAACTGCCCGAAAGATTTCCAATCGCGGGCGCGGGTGACTTCATAGACGGCGTCGCCCTGCAAACGCTTCACCACAAAAATCCGCCAAGTGGTCATATGATAGACGATTTCGGCAATGCTGTGGGTATTGGGGGTAAGTTTTTCGGCGGCCATCTCCCAAGATACATCGCTGAGGGTACTCACGACCGAATTGCCGTGCCACGCTTCTTCGCTTTCGTAAGTCATATTGAACTGGTCAATAATGCGAAGCAATTCTTCTTTTTTATCCATTATTAGTTATCCGTGTAATTGTTGCTTGTTGGCACAAAGGTACTGTCTATTGCCTTAAATTTTGTAATCACCGTGTTTTTTTAGGTAAGGTACTAAGCCGCCCTCGTTCAAAATCTCAATCATCACTTGCGGCAAGGCGGCGGCTTGGTAGGTTTTGTTTTTGGTGCGGTTGGTCACCACGCCCGTCGTAAAATCTACGGTGACGTCATCTCCTGTCTCAATGTCGTGGTCGCGGACCTCGAGCAGGGGCAGGCCGATGTTGATGGCGTTGCGGAAGAAAATTCGCGCAAATGTCCGTGCTATCACCACCGACACGCCCGCCATTTTGAGGGCAACGGGTGCTTGCTCGCGCGAAGAACCGCAGCCGAAGTTCCACCCCGCCGCGATGATGTCGCCTGCTTGTACTTTGTCTTTGAACGTGGGGTCCAAATCTTCCAAGACGTGTTGTGCCAAAGTGCTCATATCGAGCGTTTTGGTGTATTTGCCGGGGATAATGCGGTCGGTGTCTATGTTGTCGCCGTAAGAAAAAACCATTTTGAGTGTCGAGTTTACTGTTTGGGGTTTACTGTTTGGGGTTTACTGTTTGGAGTTTACTGTTTGGGGTTTACTGTTTGGGGTTTACTGTTTGGGGTTTATCGTTTGGGGTTTTCAGTGGACATTGGAAAAGCGAAAAACAATTAACGAAAAACGAATCACCCTACTTTTTTGCTTCAAGCATTTTGGTGAGCATTTTTGCCATTTTCATGGCTTGGCTCATATCACCGTCTATTTTGAGGCGACCTTGAATAAACGCCGTTTGCACGTCCAACTGCCCCTCGGCTATTCGTAGCAGGTGTTCTTCTTCTACCTTAAAAGTCGCGTCGGCTTTGTCAGTTTTACCCGTTTTGACAGTACCAGGATATATGCTGATGTCCACAACCCACTCCGAAGGCACGGGGCCATTTACCTTGAACTGAAAAACCCCGCTTTTGGGTTTGCCATTGTCGGGTAAATTTTTCAAAAACTTACCCAAATCCTTGAACAACTTTTCGGAAGCGGGTTTTTGATTTTTGGGTGGTGCTTTTTTTTCTTTCTTCTTGATATGCTCCTGAATCGCCGCCTCCAACTCATTGGCCGACTCCCGAATGTAGCGTGTAAAATCGTCCAAGTCGGGCATGGATTTGGCATCAGAAGTAGGGCTGATAGACACCACACCGTCGTAGCTAAACACCGTGATAATCAAGCCCATACCATCTATGACGGGCGCAGCACCCATGATAGAGAGCAGTTTGTGTCCATTGACGTAGAGTGGCATTTTGGGGCCTGGCACGTTGGTAATCACCACATTGAACACGGGTTTGTGCATCTCCGCTACGTGAAAACGCGAGTACAGTTTGGCGGCTTGGTTGGCAATACCAAACGGCACTGCCTCGGCCATTTTGGAGAGGGTTTTGGCCCCTACCGCACCTTGGTAGGTTTTGCCGCGTGAGGTATTTTCGTGGATAGTTTCGAGTCGTTCGATGGGGTCGGCTACGTTGGTGGCAAGTTGGACCAACATGGCCGATAACTGATTGTCGTGGTTATTGGCATCGCCTGTTTTCTCACGGGTAGAGATCGGCACCATAGACACGAGCGGTTTTTCGGGGAGCTTGTTTTTTTCGACCAAATACCGCCGCAACGCTCCCGCGCAAATCGCCAAAATCACGTCGTTCATGGTCGTACCCATTGCGTTTTTGAGGGCCAAGATTCTGTCCAACGAAAGCAAGGCCGAGTTCCATTTGCGTTGGGCAGCGATAAGGCCGTTGAAAGGGGTTCGTGGGGCGGTGAAGGGCGCCGTGGGGAGGTCTTTTTTCTGCATCCGATTCAAAAACCCCGCTTTGAGGGTAGCCGTAATGGTATCCGTGACCAAACGCGGCAATTTGAGAGGTTCTTCGGCAAAGCTCATAGCACTTTTGAGCATCAACGTCAGCTCGTTGGGCAGGGGCTTCGGGTTGTAAGGTTTCGGGGCGGGAATGTCTTTTTTGGCGGGTGTAAAATCCAAAAACAAACTCAACAAGCCCGCACCACCTACGCCGTCAATGGCTACGTGGTGGATTTTGGAAATAATCGCCACCGAGCCTTTGGGTACTTGGGGGATGTTGTCCAAGCCTTCTACAAACAAAATAGACCACAACGGACGGTTTTGGTTGAGCGGTTCGCTGAAATAGTTGGAGGCTACTTGTCGTAGCTGCTTCCAATCGCCAGGCTGGGGCAGGGCGATGTGGTTGAGGTGCAGGTTAATGTCAAAGTTGGGGTCGTCCACCCAATACGGATAATCAATGCTCAACGGTACATACACCAGCCGCTGCCGCATCTTGGGGAACTGATGAATACGCGAGTGAAAAATATCGCGGAAAGTCTCGAATTTGAGAGAGCCTTCGATGACCAACACCGAGCCAATGTTCATGGGGCTGGTGGGAGTTTCGGTATAGAGGAAAGTCGCGTCCATGCCCGAAATGGACTGAATTTGCTGGTTGATGAGTTTGTCGCTTAGTTTGCTCATGGGTCAAATCATTTCATATTGAGAGGGCTAATATTGCCGAAAAATTAAGAAACTGCAAATAGAACTGTATGAAAGATTAATAGAACGCGGATAACGCGGATTTTCAAGCGAGGATTCACGCGGATTTTTAAATTACTTGCATAAGTAAGATTGATGATGTAAAACAATTTCCTTTAAGCCTCGGAGAGTCGGTGCGGCGCAACCTTTGTAGGATTGATGAATGTAAAAATCGTATTTTTGTAAAAAAATCAACCGATGAGCAAAAAGAAAGAATGGAAAGAGGGCGAATTGGTACTCACTTTCAATCTCCAAAAAAGACAACACAATCAACTCACGCCACTGATGATAGAATGGCAGTCCGTTGAGCATCTTGTTTTAGAGTATTTTGAAGAAAAAATGGTCGAAGATTTGCTCCAAAAAGCCATTGAAGGAATAGACGGATGGAGCGAAGAGGACCTCAAAATGAAGTTTATTAGCTTTGTTTTGTCGCTGGGCAATTTGAAAGATGGCGGCAAGGTGGTCACTTTTTTTGACAAAAAACTCGTTGGTGTAGTTGATGGAATTCCATTGTCCGTCAAAAGTGACTTTATGATGGCCAAAGGGTTTATGAATGTTTATCAAACGCCTTTTTTTCATTTTCAGGAATATAAGCCCCAAATCAATCCCACGGGCGAGCCAATGGCGCAGTTGTTGGAGGCGTTTTTGATCGCCCAAGAAATCAATCGGAAAGACGGTAAAGAAATACCACTTTACGGCTGCGAAGTGATAGGAAGGCAATGGAAATTTGTGACGATGGAATTTAAAACTTACTGTGTTTCAAAAGCCTACGACTGCACCGACCGGGACGATTTTCTTAAAATTATTGCCATGCTTCGTAAGTTCAGGGAAATTTTAGAAACAAGACTGTTGAACTGAACAAAAGCCTCCGTCGAAACTTTTTGGGCTTCTTTGCACGTTTGTCCATAAATATTCGTCACCACAAAAATACGCAATGGCAAAGCACAGAGGCATGGGCGTGGAGTTATCGCCCGATGACAAAAAACGCAAAATCAACAAAGAAGGACTCAACAAAGCCCTCAAAGTATTTCGGTTCATTCTTCCTTACAAAGGTCTTTTCGCCGTCGGCGTGCTGTTTTTACTCCTTTCGTTTAGCACCAATATCGTCTTTCCGAAGCTCATCGGCGAAACCGTCGCGGTTATCGAGGGCAAATCGGCATATACCCTCAACCAAGTCGTGCTGACGCTCGTGGTGATTCTGATACTGCAAGCCGCTTTTTCGTTTGGACGGATTTATTTCTTCTCGCTCGTGAGTGAGCGCGGCATGGCCGACATCCGCCGCACGCTTTACAGCAAAATTATCAGCTTGCCGATTCATTTTTTTGAGCAACGCCGCGTGGGTGAACTCATGAGCCGCATTACGGCTGATATTCAACAACTTCAAAACATTTTGGCCTCTACGTTGGCCGAGTTTTTTAGGGCCATTATGACGGTCGTGGTGGGCATTGGCATCATCATGTACAGTTCGTGGAAACTCACGCTGTTCATGTTGGCTACGTTTCCAGTAGCGATTGTGGTCACGATGTTTTTTGGGCGGTACATTCGCAAACTTTCCAAAAAAGCCCAAGACGAACTTGCCGCTGCGAATGTGGTCGTGGAGGAAACCCTCCAGAGTATTGGCACGGTCAAAGCCTTTACCAACGAGCAGTTTGAGGTCAATCGCTACGGATCAGCCCTCGACCGCGTGATAGTCGCCGCGCTCAAAGCCGCCCGTTTTCGGAGTGGTTTTGTGTCGTTTTTGATTTTTGCGTTGTTTGGGGGTATCGTGGGCGTGGTGTGGTACGGGGCCACGCTCGTGCAGTCGGGCGAGATGCCATTTTCTGAACTGATGACTTTTATTTTTTATACCCTTTTTATCGGGGGTTCGATTGGTGGTTTGGGCGATATTTACGCTCAAATCCAAGCCTCCATTGGGGCGTCGGAGCGGGTATTGGATATTTTGGAAGAAAGTTCCGAAGTGACCGTGACGGCTTCACCCAAAAACCTGCCCGTGCAGGGACACATTGCTTTCCGAAACGTGGCCTTTTCGTACCCCTCGCGGGCCGACGTGGAAGTGCTGCGTGATATTTCCTTCGACGTAGCCGCAGGGCGCAAAATCGCGTTGGTGGGTTACAGTGGGGCGGGCAAATCCACCATCGTGCAGCTGTTGATGCGCTACTACGCGCCCTTGAAAGGGAACGTCTTGGTGGACGGCCAAGATATTCAACAGTTGGACATCACGGCTTACCGTCAAAACATCGCCATCGTGCCGCAAGAAGTTATGCTTTTTGGGGGGACAATCCGCGAAAATATCGCCTACGGTCGCCCTGATGCCTCCGATGCTGACCTCCGCGAAGCCGCCCGCAAAGCCAATGCGTTGGAGTTTGTGGAGTCGTTTCCCGATGGTTTTGAGACCATTGTGGGTGAGCGTGGCGTCAAACTTTCGGGCGGACAGCGGCAGCGCATCGCGATTGCTCGGGCGATTTTGAAAGACCCCAAAATCTTGATTCTCGACGAAGCCACCAGCTCGCTCGATGCTGAATCCGAAAAACTCGTCCAAGAAGCCCTCGACGGTTTGATGCAAAACCGTACGACCATCATCATCGCTCACCGCTTGGCTACTGTCCGCAACGTGGACTGTATCTATGTCATCAAAGATGGCCTCATCCACGAATCTGGTACGCACGACGAACTCGCGCAGTACGAAGATGGTCTTTACGCCAATCTCATCAAATTGCAGTTTGACAACGTGATGGCAGAAGTTTAAAACAAAACTGGCTTTTGTTGTTTTTGCTTTTCCCAAAAAATCAACAACTTTACAGCATTCAAAACCCAAACCTACTTTATTATCATGGTCAATATTCTCATTCGCTTGGTAGTCAGCACGATAGTAGTCATCGGTGCCGACCGCGTACTCGAAGGCTTTCGCGTGGACTCTACCCAAACTGCCATCATTGTAGCCATCGTGATGGGCTTGCTCAATACTTTCGTCAAGCCTGTTTTGCAGTTTTTGTCTATTCCCATTACCATCCTCACGTTGGGGATTTTTTATTTTGTAGTCAATGCCGCCGTGGTGTATCTGTGTGCGTATTTGGTAGATGGATTTAGCGTCTCCAACTTCATCGCGGCTTTGTTGTTTAGCATTGCCCTCTCCGTCGCCCAGACCATCGCAGGCTGGTTTTTGGATTAAATAAGATTGTGAGGACACAGCCACAACATAGTCTCTATATCGTAAATCGTAAATCAGGATGGTACTCGTCGTAGAAAAAATACCGAGAAAGATTCCCGAGAAGCAACTTCTCAAAGCCCTCGTCTATGAAGAATGGGGCGATAAAGTGGTCTATTACAAAGGCTACGAAGAAGTGCTACGCGGAGAAATCAACCTCGAATCAGTTATGTCCTGTTCAGATATTCAAGGCGTTTTAGTCGCGATACTTACCTATACGATTGCTTCCAAAATCAATCGAAAAAAATACTTACTTGCTACCAACGAAGTCGGACTGCACCTCAAACGTAAAAATAACCTCGGCAACGACCTCGTGATTTATGAGCGTGAAAAAGTCAAAACATTGCGCGGGAAGTATTTCAACGTGCCGCCCAAAATCGCAAAACGCGCTCAGGGGCCCATAGAAGCCCGCACAGGCAAAATCCTATGCGACCGCTGTCTGGGTCCACCGCACCCTGCTTCGCGAACGGGAGGGGTCTCTCCGGCCGATTTTGAGGGTGTTTGCAGTCAGGCCGAGGGGGCGGATGCCATTAGGGTCCGGACCCATTAATCGCATGACCGTGGCTTGAGCCAGAAAGGGTCAG
>JALOLW010000181.1 GCA_025455795.1 Spirosomataceae bacterium | reverse complement strand
TTGTCTTGTTTTTAATGCGTTGAATGATGTTCAACTGTTGGTTTAACAAATCAATCTGCCATTGGAGGTTTTGAATCATGGCCTGAATCACCGTTTCCTGATTGGGGTTCTTCGGAAGGTCGGCTTTGAGGTTTTGATACGAGGATTCGAGTTGGCCCAACTCCACGGCAAATTCTTGGGCCAGTTCTGGGTTGTTTTTGGTCAATTTGACCAACTCTTCGCGCTTTGTATCAATGAGTTGGGTGTATTGACCGACTTGTTTGGCGTATTCGGTACTTGTCAATGCCACTTCGGGGGCTTCGCTAAGGCCGTACTGCTCATTGAGGCGATACACTCCCCAACCGAGGCCCACCACGAGGACGACGGAGGCGGCGACGCGCCAGAGAGCCTCACCCCCTGCCCCTCTCCAGATGGAGAGGGGAGCCGTTTGCTGCACGACAGGTTTGTCAGAAATTTCATCATTGAGGGCCACTATTTTAGGCTCGTCTTGGGCCACGGGGGCTTGTTGGTCGAGTTGGGCGTGGATGCGATTCCAAAGGTCGTCGGATGGCTCTTGGGTTTCAAAAGCCTCGCGGTTGTCTCTGACGAATCGTTGTAGTTTATCTTTCATTGTTGTAATGAGCAGCCAGGTACTCGTTAATCTGTTATCCGTTACTCCGTTATCCGTTAATCTGTTACCCGTATTCCGTTACTCCGTTACCCGTTTTCCATTATTCCGTGTTCCGTTTTTCCGCTACTCCTTGTTCCATTATTCCGTGTTCCGTAAGATTTCCAGCAATTTCTTCTTACCTCTCATGTACTGCGTGCGGGAGGTGGTTTCGCTGATGCCGAGGATTTCGCCGATTTCTTCGTGGTCGTAGCCCTCAAACAAATACAACGACAACACTACACGGTACCCTTCGGGCAGCAACGCCAAACCACGCTTTACTCGTTCTACATTCCACTGTACCTCTTCGTCGTCGTAGGGTTGTGCGTCGGCGATGTCGTGGTTGTCATCGTCGCCGTAGCCTTCTATTTCTACGAGTTGCAACTTGCGTTGGCGGAGGTGATTGAGGGCGCGATTGACCACAATCTGCTTGAGCCACGCCCCAAACGTGGACTCCCCCTTGAACGAGTGCAAGTTGCTGAATGCGTCCACAAACGCTTCTTGCAACACATCTTCGGCTTCGGCACTGTGATTGACCACCCGCATACAAACGTTGAGCATAGACTTGGCGTATAGCTTGTACAGTTCGTACTGGGCTTTACGGTCGTTGTGGCGGCAACGTTCTACGAGTTCGATGTGTTTGTCTATGTACAGTTTAGGTTCCAATTGGCTGTGTTTTCGAGTGAATGACACCGTTAGATTAGGAATGTTGCATGATACATAAAAAAATATTTGCCATTGAAGAAAATTAGGCATTTTTTTTCAATTTGGCGCAAACGGTGGCTTTGAGGCACAAACAGCCATTTGAATATCAGCGAGTTTTGGGATTGCGTGAGATAATCCGTATTTTTGCACAAAATTTATTCAAACACGTTTCCTAACGCTAAAAATAGACTTAAAAGTGGATATTTTTGAGAAACTTCGCAATAACTGGGGGCCAATCGGCGCGTCGGCCAAAGCCCTCAACAGTCACCACTATTTTTCATTTCCCAAACTCGAAGGCGAACTGGGCCCGCATATGCGTTTTCGGGGCATGGACGTGCTCAACTGGAGCCTCAACAACTACCTCGGCTTGGCCAACCACCCCGAAGTACGCCAAATAGACGCCGAAGCCTCGGCCAAATGGGGTCTGGCGTACCCGATGGGCGCGCGCATGATGTCGGGCAACTCCGATTTGCACGAAATATTTGAAAAAGAACTCGCTGAATTTGTCGGCAAAAAAGACTCATTTCTGCTCAACTACGGCTATCAAGGCGTAATGTCGGTCATTGAGTGCGTGTGCGACCACCGCGATGTCATCGTTTATGATGCCGAGTGCCACGCTTGCTTGATTGACGGGATTCGTTTGCACAAAGCCAAGATGGGCGAGTACTACAAGTTCAACCACAACGACATGGCAAGTCTCGAAAAAAACCTCATTCGCGCCACCAAACTCGCCAACGAAAAAGGCGGCGGCGTGTTGGTGATTACGGAGGGTGTTTTTGGGATGTCGGGCAAGGTGGGGAGCTTGGACAAAGTGGTCGCCCTCAAACAAAAATATGACTTCCGCCTTCTCGTGGACGATGCTCACGGCTTCGGGACGATGGGCGAAAACGGCGGGGGAGTGTCGGAGATGTTTGGCGTGTCCAAAGACGTGGACCTGTACTTCTCGACTTTTGCCAAATCTATGGCGGCTATCGGTGGGTTTGTCGCCGCCGACGACCCCGACATCATCATGTACCTCAAATACAACATGCGCTCGCAAACCTACGCCAAGGCCCTCCCGATGCCTTACGTAGAAGGAGGCCGCAAGCGATTGGAGTTGATTAAAACGCATCCCGAACTGCGCGAAAACCTCTGGAAAATCGTCAATGCACTCCAAAACGGCTTGCGGGCGCGTGATTTCAACATCGGTGAGACCACGTCGCCCGTGACGCCGGTGTTCATGCAAGGACTCGAAGGCGGCCTGCCCGAAGTGACCAACATGGTGCGTGACCTGCGCGAAAATATGGGTATTTTCTGCTCGATTGTGGTGTATCCCGTTATTCCGAAAGGGCAAATCATCCTGCGTTTGATTCCGACGGCGTCGCACACGCTCGAAGACGTAGAGCGCACGTTGGTTGCGTTTTCGACGATTCGTGAGAAATTGGACGCTGGCGTTTATCGCGCCAACTTGATGCAACCTGCTTAATCGTTTGTCTATAACGACCCTCACCCAAAGCCGTCAAAAGAACGATTCTTTTGACGGCTTTTGCTTTATTTTTGGGGTGGGATTAAGCCGAAAGTTATTTCCGTGTCAAGTCTGCCAGGGCTTGAGCGTTGGCCTCGGCTTCAAAAATGGCTCGCACGGGTACCACAAAACCCTCAACGGCACGGCTGCTGATGTCGTCGTCTATGGTATAAACGTAGGGTTCAAAATAGACACTGTCTTTGTCTGAAAGCAGCAAATACTGCTCAATGCGCTGACGCTCAGGGTCAATAATCCAATATTCTTTGATACCATGCAGAGCGTAGTCTTGTTTTTTGATGCCACGGTCTTTGGCGGCTGTCTTTTTGGACAAAATCTCAACCACAAAATCGGGTGCGGGAAAAAACATTTGGTCTTTGGTAAATAGTGCCGATTTTTCGCTACTGAAAAACACTATATCAGGCTCGTAATCATTGCGTGTGAGCGAAATCATCACCTTTTCCACCCCCACTCTACCCAAGCGTTTGAGGGTTGTATGAACACTCAGTAGCGTGGATAAAAAAGAAGAAGCCTCCCAATGCTTCTTTTTAACGGGCGAGTGTACCACAATCTCCCCGTTGATAAACTCCGCTTTCATTTGCTCGTCTATCCATTCTCTAAAATCGCGGCGGCGGCGGGCTTCATCGTCGAGGGTTTGTTGTACTTTTTTGAGCAACTGCACCGCGTCGGGGCGTTTCAAGATGCGTTCGGCCAAAGCAGTCATATCTTTTTTATCAATGATTTTTTACAAAGATAAGAAATCAGGACAATACGACGACATAGACGGTAAAATGTCGTCGGTAGCACTGTGTTTTTGGCTTCAATTTGGTATCTTGCCATTCATATTGAAAACCATAATGGGGGTAAACTTCCCCAAAATTGTCCATGCTACAAATCAACTTCTTTGTATCAGCCATGAAAAAGTTAATCGTTTTGTCATTCCGACGTAGGAGGAATCTGTTATCAGTTGTTCGTTATCCGTTATTAGAACTGTACGAAGAATCATGGAACGCGGATAACGCTGATGCAAACAACGCGGATTTACGCGAATTTTTGAAGTATCTGTGTAAATCCGCGTTTGAAAATCCGCGTTATCCGCGTTCCAAACTATCAAATTCCAATCCTTTGTACAGTGCTAATCCGTTATCCGTTATTTTCTCACGGCACAAGCCTTCCCATCCCACGTCTCGCTTCTCACGTCTCGCTTCCATCCTATTATTCATCATTTATTCCCCCTCCGGGGGTCAGGGGGCTTTCGGGGGCCAGGAGGCTTTTGCCCAAACCCTCACCCAAACTATCAGAGGTACTGTGTTGGACAAAAACATCCAAACGCCCATCATTGGGGCAGCCGTAACGCTTTTGGGGCAGTCGCAAGGCACAACTACCGACGCAGAGGGCAATTTTCGCCTCGAAAAAGTACCCATCGGGCGGCAAAGTCTCAAAATATCTTACGTGGGCTACAAGGAGTCGTCGCTTACGATACAAGTCAATGCGGGCAAAGAGGTGGTACTCAACGTGGGCATCGAAGAAGACGTGAAGCAGCTATCAGAAGTGACCGTCAAAGCCCCCGTAGTGAAAGACCGTCCGCTCAACGACATGGCCACGGTGAGTGCGCGGACTTTTTCGGTCGAAGAGACCCAACGCTACGCCGCTTCTATCAACGACCCCGCCCGCATGGCGACGGCTTTTGCGGGCATCATCGCCCCCAACGACGAAAGCAACAACATTGTCATCCGAGGCAATGCCCCCAACGGCTTGCTGTGGCGCATGGAAGGCATTGAGATTCCCAACCCCAACCACTTTTCGAGCGTGGGGCAAGCTGGCGGTGGCGTTTCGATTTTGAGCGCGCAGGTCTTGACCAATTCCGACTTTATGACGGGGGCGTTTCCTGCCGAGTACGGCAACGCGCTGTCGGGGGTGTTTGACCTACGCCTTCGCAAAGGCAACAATCAGCAGCGTGAATACACGGTGCAGCTGGGCGTGTTGGGCTTGGACGTGGCCGCCGAAGGCCCATTTTCCAAAAAATACAAAGGCTCATACCTCATCAATTACCGCTATTCTACCCTCGAACTCCTCACCAAACTCGGCCTGCCGATTGGCGACTACGCCCAACGGTTCCAGGATATTTCGTACAACATCGCTTTGCCTACCAAAAAAATCGGTGATTTTACGCTCTTTGGCTTCGGTGGATTGAGTGGCACGCGCAACCTCGCCGTGCCCGACTCACTCGAATGGAAGAAAAATGCCGACCGTCGCTTTCCCGAACGATTTTACTCCAACACGGGCGCGTGGGGCGCGACGCACACGTTGCGTTTCAAAGACAAAACTCTCCTCAAAACCGTGGCGTTGTACTCGGCGTATCGCAACTTCGACGAGCAAAATGAGTACACCAAAGCCTATTTGATAGAACCCCGATTCAACGAAGACTACAACCTCCGCAAGTTGGCGATTTCCTCGACCCTCAACCACAAGTTTAGCCCGCGCCTCACGCTACGCACGGGCGTGATTTGGAGCGGTCAGCAGTACGAATTGGTGCGAGAAAGCTGGAACGCCACGCAGCGGCGGATGGTGTCGTTTATCAATTCTGATGGACAAACCAATGTGACACAGGCGTTTATGCAATGGAATTACAAAATCACCCCGCAACTTGCCCTTAACCTGGGCGCGCACTACTTGTCCTTGGCCCTCAATCAATCGCGCTCGTTGGAGCCACGTGCTTCTATCAAATGGGATTTTGCCCAAAACCAAACTTTGGGACTGGGTTTTGGGCGGCACAGCCAAACCAACCCGATTGCGTTGCATTTCTTTGCCCAAAACCGCACCGATATAGGCTTGGTATTTCCCAACCAAAACCTCAACTTCCCCAAAGCCGACCACTTGGTATTGTCGTATGACCGCCTACTCAACGAACACACCCGTCTCAAACTCGAGACTTACCGCCAATGGCTTTTTGATATTCCCGTCAATGCGAGCGTCAAAAATGCGTTTTCGATGGTGAATGAAAACGATGGTTTTGTGATTGGCACCCTCGCCAACGCGGGCAAAGGGCGTAACTACGGCGTAGAACTTACGTTGGAGCGGTTTTTACACAACAATTTTTACTACCTCATCAGTGGTTCATTGTTCGATTCTCAATACACGGGTTCGGATGGTATCTGGCGCAACACGCGCTACAACTCGGGCGCGGCAGCCAACGTACTGGCGGGAAAAGAGTGGAATGTAGGCCGTGGCAAAAACAACGTGTTGGGTCTCAATCTGAAATTTACCTACGTGGGTGGTTTTAGGGCCACTCCGATAGATTTGGAGCAGTCGCGCCGGCGAGGAAGTACCGTACTGATAGAAAGTAGGGCGTTTGAAGACCGCCTGCCCGACTACCTCCGCGCCGACTTGCGGCTAAGTTGGCAGCGCAACAAAAACGGTTTTACGGGTACACTCGCCTTGGACCTTCGCAATACAACCAACCACACCAACGTTTTCAGTCGTTTTTATAGTGCTTCGCAGGGGCGGGTTGTATTCAGTGAGCAGTTGCCCATCGTACCGATTTTGAGCTATCGGATAGAATTTTAGTCTATCGCAAAAACAAGTGACTTTGGCCAGCTAATAGCCTCTTTGTCTAATTTTTGTAATTTTTTGGAAAACAATTTTGCAATCAAAGGTGGTTTGTCACACACTTGGCAAATGTCTATTCCAAAAGTATCGTCGGTGCTGACAAAAGTGGCTTCTGTACCTTGTTTTTCAAAAACCGTATGGGCGTTAGCAACTTCTTCGTAGTCGCATTGTCGTTGGCAGTGTTTACAGCGTGTTTTCATAGCAGTGACTTGGTAATGATGGTGTTGTGTTGGTGATTTCCTATAATGAATACACCTAAATAAGCGTTTTCGTGGCGTGTGAAGCTTTGCGAATAGATAGAATAGAAGAAATTAGCGATGAAACGCCCTCTATTGTCCACTAAATTTAACGAATGATAATTGTAACTATTTTACAATCAAGCCCATAAAAAAGCCTTCTCGCTGGAGAAGGCTTTCAGTAAAATAGGCCAGGAATTTAAAACCTCCGTGCTTTATTTTTTGCCTTTGCGTTTTCCGCCTGGGTGCGCGGGAGGCGCAGACTCTTGCTTAAATACCCCGTTGGCATCATATTGAAGCACCTTGGGTTGTTCGCCTTCTTTGGTCACCATCACAAAAAACTCGCCAGTATCGTTTTTGCCAGCACGCTTGGCCGTGTAGCCCGCATACTTAGACGCGATATGGTCAGTGATGGCCTTGGGCAATGCCGAAATCTCCACCTTTGTCAGCTTGGCGCGTTTTCCGTATTTTTCGAGGGCCTTGTTGAAAGTGCCATCGGCGTTGAAGAGCAATCCTTTGTGCGTGTCGTCGGCGAGTTCGAGTCCTACGACAATCATACCGTTGGCGTCTTTGCCCGCAAACTTAATCTCCGAACCCGCGTAGTTGGTGTTGATGTAGCTCGTCACGGCGGCAGGAAGCTCCGCCGCAGTAAGGGCCGTCAGATTGCCACGGCATTTTTGTTTGGTCACAGTATCAGAAGTAGCAGAAGTACGCGCTGCCGATAGCTCTACGGCTTCGGCAAAGAGGTCGTCGGAAGAGGCGTTGATGTTTTCGCGGTTGCAGCTTGCTACTACAAGGCCCATCAACAAAGCAAACACAGGGAACAACAGGGACTTTTTCATGGTCGTCAATTGGATTTTGGTAAAACAATAGTTTTTGATTTCAGTAGGCATTACGCACAAAATTTGGGGGGGCGTTGCAAAAAAATTTAAAAAAATATCAGAAAAAAAATATTGTTGTATCCGTGCAACATTCTGTGTTTCAAGTGCGTATTACGCGATAGAGACCATCCTTCTAATAGCACCTTTCTAACAACCAAAGCCTTGTTTTTCAGGAAGAAAATAAATTTTACCGACGAAAATCTGGAGGAAGT
>JALOLW010000180.1 GCA_025455795.1 Spirosomataceae bacterium | reverse complement strand
ACCCTCTTGCCGTTTCCAAGGGCAGTCCGTGCATGTCATAGACTCGTACTTTGACCCTACAAAACCGCGCAATAATCATCGAGATAAAAGCCGCGGTGGGCGTATTTCCGTGTATGACTTGTGGTTTTTCTTTGAAGAAATACCAAATCAATTGAAAAAAGCTTATCACATCATGCCCCCAAAGCCACAAACTTCGTCTGAATGAAACGGCTATGGTCGGCACTTGGTGTTTCGGCTTTGGCAGGCACTTGGTGTTTTTGAGAAAATGCGCGCAGTTTGTCTTTGTCCGAAGTCAAAACGTGGAGGTCTTGTCCGTTTTCTTGCCAAAAGGTGACTTGACCATCCAAAAAGCACAACGATACGGGCGTTGTGAACGTCTGAACAATTTTCATCAGAAGTAGGGTTAAGGTGTCAGAAAAGTCTCTATTTTCTGCGCCTAATATATCTACTTTACAGAGAAAATTCCAAATATTTTACAACTTTTTGTTGAATTAAGCACAAAACTTCACGTCAAGCATCCAGCATTTTGAGGATTTTGCGGCATATTACAATTATCCAACCGCGTATTTTGCCCAGTTTTCGGTGCCACGGCTTGCGAAAATAGGCATTAGGTAGATGCAGTCGTTCGGAGTGATTGTACTTCAACAACGCCTGCTTGTAAAGCTCAAATAGCGGTTGCACATCGGTGCGTACTTTCCACTCGTGTCTATCTTGGTGTACCGACAGATGCGTAGGGGCATCTATCTGATAGCCACTAAAATGGAAAAATAAAAGGCGGTGAGTGCCATTGACCCACCAATTGCCGTCGCGCTGCGATACACTGCGCTCGTGCAAGTTCCAGTAAGCCACATTGTAGCGTGGGCTGTGTTCTACCAATACGTTTTTGAAGAATACGGGTAGAAAGTTGAGGCACAATTGGTCCACAAACATTCCTCGGCAAAAATTCACATAGCCGTCTTCGGCCACGTAGTCTTGCCACCATTTCAAAAATCGGAGGGCTTCATCGCCACGGCGAAGGGCAAAAAAACCACCATTGTAGATACCCGAGTTGAGGAAAGTCCGCAAGTGAGGGCTTTTATGGTCGCCAAAGGGAGAAGTAAAGTGCGGCGTGATGACAATATCATACTGGGTGAGTGAGGCTTCGATGTCGTCAAAAGCGTCAAAAATGAGCATATCGGTATCGAAGTACAGCAGTCTTTGGAGCGATGCGTGCGTCTTGAAAAGGTATTCGGCAAAATAAGGTTTGGCCAAACAACTCATTTCATACAAGCTGAACTTCCCCAGTAGTGCCTCAAAATCAGGGATTTGAATGGTTTCAATTTCTAAAATCGTGTGTGGCCGCAACCATTCGCTCTCTGACGCATTGGCGATTTTATCCACCAGTCCTATTACTACTTGATAAGCGGGATTGTACGCAACAAGGCTATCGGCCATCGCTTTGGCCTGTGCTAAATGGCTATTGGTACAGACTGTAAAAACGAGATTCATTAAATATTTTAGTTTTCCAATTGACGTAAAAGCTGTCTTAGTATCAAAATGATTCGCCGACGTAAGCCCCTTAACTTTTGGTGTGAATAACTTTTTTTATAAAACGCGCAAGGTAGGTCTTTATAATTTTGGTGACCATTAGAAATTATCAAACGGTTGTATTCCTCAAAAATCGGTTTCACGTCAGGGCGTGTGTCAAAGCTGTAGCGTTCTTGATACTGCGAAATAGTATCGGGCGACTCTGGGCCGTAGCCACTAAAATGAAAAAAGACCAGCGGCTGCTCGTTGTTGATGTAATACTGATTATTTTTTTGAGAAACCACCCGCTCGTGAAAGTTCCAGTAACCTACATTGTGGCCTGAGTGGGTGTCTATTAAGACGTTTTTGAACAAAAGCGGGGCAAAATTGACCCATAATTGATCCACAAACATCCCTTGAGCAAAATCGTGGTAGCCTTCGGTAAGGAGGCGTTTGCCCCACCACTGTATAAATCGGAGGGATTCGACCGAACGCTTGAACGCCAGAAAACCCGTGTTGTAAAGCCCCGCATTAAGCAGATTGCGAAGATTGGGTTCTTGTTGGCCTTCTAAATCGGTAGTGAAATGTACTGAAATAACGATTTCGTGCGCGTCGAGCAGTCGTTCAACCGACGTGAGTTTATTGAAAAAACATATATCTGCATCAAAATAATAAAGGCGTTCCAGGTCAGAAAACTGTTCAAACAAATACTGGGCAAAATAGGGCTTGGCCACGCACGACACCTCAAAAGTGGTGTATTTCCTAATGACTTCCTCAAAATCAGGAATTTGAATTTTTTCAACTTCAACAAATGTATGCGGCGCAAAATCAGCAGGATTGATGACTGCACCAAGTTTGTCCACCAATCCTATCACCACTTGATAGTCAGGATTGTGTTTGACAAGACTATCGGCCATGGTTTTGGCTTTGGCCAAATGACTATTGGTACAGACCGTGTAACAAAGTTTCATTCAAAAATAGGTTAAATAGTTTTATTCGACAATATCACCGAGGGCGGTCAAAAAGCCCCCTTTCCAGTCGGCATCTTGGTCGGCAAAACGGTGATAATCTCCTGAGAGTAAATTTTTGAAAACGGGTAAAATTCGCTTGTAGCGGGCGTTGGGTAGCTCGCAGCGCATTTTCAAAAATTCTATTTTACGATTTATGTTTAGTAAGTTATGATTTTGCGATTCTACTACTTTACGGATAGCCTCATCCAACAGCAGAAGTTGATTGTATTGCGCCCGAATCGGGTCCAACTTCTCTTCACGGGGGCGCGAGAAGCGTTCTTTTAGCGTTACGGCTTCGCGGCCTTCGTTGGCCCGAATCCCGATTTGTTGTTGGGGATGCTGCCGATATTGCGTCAGACATTCTTCGAGCAAGCAAATCTCGTTTTTAACGGCTCCTACTATTCCTATCCACCCATCGTGGATGTACTCGGGAATGTGCGTAGGAAAGGGGATCAAAGATTGTACAAATGCGCGTCGAAAAGCGACCATACAACCTGTGATTCGGTTGCCTCCGAGCATTAATTCTGCTGCTTTTCCTGCCTTCCATGCAGCTATTTGGGGTGGATACAATCGGAGTATTTCCCATTGCGTTTTGGGCAGTAGTTCTCCTCTTTCGTTGATAAGGTCGGCGTTGGAATACACCAACTGTGCTTGAGGGTTTGTAGCAAAAGCCTCAACAACTTTGGCCACTTTATCAGACTTCCACACATCGTCTTGGTCACATAGAAAAACGATGTCACCTGTACAAAGCCCAATGGCTTTTTCAAAGTTTTTGGTGACTTTGAGCGTGGAGCTATTACAGCTCAATTTTACTTCAAAAGGTGCTTTTTGGGCAAAATCTTCAATAATTTGGCGGGTAGCATCGGTAGAACCGTCGTCGCACACCACAAGCTCGTTTGGCGGCTGTGTTTGGGTCAAAATACTGTTTAGTTGCTCCGAAAGAAAAGTAGCTCCGTTGTAAGTACACATCGCCACCGACACCCTCATATAGCTCATTATGAGATTGATTTACTAAGATACGGGGCGCAAAGATAACGGAATTCTCATCTATTAGTCACAACGAGCAACTAATAGATGAGAATCAAAAGAAGGGATTAAGTTTATTTTAACAAATACCGCACCCCCAAAAACGTACGACGACCTTGCATAGGTGCGTACATGTACGTAGGGTCGAAGGTGAGCGCGTAAGGGTTGGTGGGAGTAGCCAAAACCGCCCCATCTGCGCCAAATTGCACGTTTTTGTCAAACGGGTCGTTGGCACGGGCTATCAAAAATGGAATGTTGCGGTATGGTACAAAATCGAGGATATTTTTGACCCCACCGTAAATCTCCAAACCGCTGTCAAACTTCTTGGTAAACTGAATATTTTGTAACGACCACACGGGCGACATATCGGGGCGGGGGTCAAGCTCGCCCGCCAAGGGCAAAATCATCGGGCCGTACAGATTACCCGTGTAGTCCAGTGATACTTTGGCTTTTTGGAACTCATACGACACCCCCCACGTACCCGTAAAACGCTCCGTGAGTGGCTGCCGCGTAGTGACACCGTTTTCGGTAAAATCCACGTTCATCAAAGTACCACCTGCCAAGATTTTGAGCGGTGACGCAAAGGTAAAGTCTAAGTTCATCGAAATGCCCTTCGACACCGAGAAGCCTTGCAGATTGTCGTAGATGATTTTGTTGGGGTCGGTGTCGTAGTCGGGCAAGATGCGGTTGGAGAAGCGCGTGTAAAATGCCGATGCGTCAATGCCAATAAAGCCACTTTGCAATACTATTTTTTTGATGTAATTGAGGTTAATATTCCAGCTTTGTTCGGGTTTGAGTTCTTCTTTTATCACCACTTGACGCGCACCTGTGAGGGCAGCGTGGTCTTCGGTGAAGAGATTGACGATGCGGTAGCCGGTGCCAAAATTGACTCGTAGCACATCACGCGACTCGTTGAACGACACCTTGTACGAAGCCCGTGGCGTAAGGATATTGCCGTGGCGCGAGTTATAGTCGTAGCGCAAGCCGAGCAATAGCTTTTGGGTAGGCGTGAGCGAAATTTCATCTTGCACAAACAACCCCGGCAGGTAAATATTGTCAGGTTTATTGGTACGACCGTCGTTGGCCATGGTGGCGGGGGTGTTGTCGTCGTAAAAAGTATAACGGAACGGTGCGCCAAACAACATACTGTGCTTGCCCACGGTCTTGTCCCAAAGAAGTTGGGCAAAGCCAATCTGCTGCGTAGCTAAGTAAGGTACATTGCCATAAACTGAGTTTTGGTTGTGGTAATTGTACGAATACTGAAACATAATCCGCTCTTTCACTGGTAATTGATAGTTGCCAATGAGCTCAACACGCCGCGTGTAAATGCTCTCGCCATAGACCTCATCGCCACCTCTAAATGCAGGGGTCCAGTTCATTTGTCCACCCCAACGGTTTTCGTAAAAATAACGCCCTGCAATCGAAGCCGTGCGGTTTTTGGTGCGTTTGAAATCTATTTTGTTGAAAATCGAAATCCGATTTTGGAGCGTCATGTCCGTAAAACCGTCGTTGTTTTTGTCAATCGGGTTGGAATAATTAAAATAATTGACTCCCACGAGGGCGTTGGCCACCTCGCCAATGCGATATTTTACGCCGATGTCGGTGTTGAACTCCTGCCAACTCGTCGCCATTACATCTGCCGATACCACAGGGGCTTTGGTGGGGTTTTTGGTGATGACGTTGATAAGACCGCCCACGGCTTCTGAGCCATACAGGGTAGCCGCAGGGCCTTTGACTACTTCGATACGTTCTACCAAACTGTTGGGAATCCCCGACAGCCCATAGACCGTCGCCAACGAACTCACGATGGGCATTCCGTCAATCAAAACCATCGTATAAGGCCCTTCGAGACCGTTGATGTGAATGTCGCCCGTGTTGCAGACGTTACAGTTGAGCTGCGGACGTACACCGTTGATGTTTTGGAGGGCATCAAATAGGTTGGGCGTGGGGTTTTTCTGAAAAAAGCGGGGCGTGTAAATCTCAATCGGCACGGGGCTTTCGAGTTTAGAGACTTCTTTCATCGTACCCGTCACCACGACTTCTTCGAGTGAGTTGTCTGAATTGACCATTTTAAAATCGCGCACAACATCGCCCGAAATCGTGATTTTTTCTTCGATGGTTTTGTGTCCTACAAATCCCACCCGCACGGTGTAGAGTCCCGTCGGGATTTTATTGATTTTATAATTTCCTTCTGCATCGGCGGTGGTGCCTGTTTTGAGTTCAGCAATAAAAATAGTTGCCCCAACCACGGCCTCATCTTTGTCGGCGTGGCGGATTCGACCCGAAAGGCTATTTTGAGCAAATGAAGCCAAACTACTGATAATCAGCAGTAAAACGAATATATTTTTCATGGTATAACGCCCCTAACCCCGAAGGGGAACTTTGGTTGATTGAGACGGGGATAGAATGGATAATTGATTTTAAAGGCTATTTTATCAATATCCATACGGGCGGGCCACGGAGCGAAAGTGCCGCCGCAGAACGTGCTAAAAAACGTTGTTGGTAATGAAAAAAAGAAGATTTTTGGGAGAAGAGCAACGCCACCGAAAGCAATAAAACGACTGCCGAGGGGATTTCAGCCAGTGTCCCGTTGGTCGTCAAATCCAATAAATACAGCTCGTTGTCGGTGTGGTTGTTGGGTTGGTAGGGCGCGTCGCTCACGGGTTTGTACGGGTGTGCGTGCGTGATGACTTTGCCACTTGATAGCTTGTGAGCGTGCCGAAACACCACACCATTGAGCAGTATCAAGGCAAAAAGTACCAAGAAACTACGGGCAACAATTTGGCGTATGTGTTGGCTGTGAAGCATTTGGGCTTGGTTTTAACTGCAAAAATAACTCGCTTTTGTTGTAAAAAGTTTAACCCAAACGATTTATCCCAAAAAACTGCGACATTTGTAACTCAAAAAGCGACTATTCAACCAAAAACAATCATCATGGAATTTCTTGGATTTTCGGTTTTGACCATTGCCAAAATACTTTTTGCGGCTTTCAATGGCATTTTGTTTACGCAGTCGGGCTTGGACAAAGTGTTCAATTACCAGGGCAATTTGGCCTACTTTCAAGGCCACTTCAAAAACTCGCCTTTGGCTTCGTCCGTTCCGCTGCTGACACCCATCATCACCCTGCTCGAAACTTCGGCAGGCGTGGCCTCGTTGGCAGGGGGCGTTTTGATGCTTGTGGGGGCAGAGTTAGGACCTACTTTGGCGGCTTGGGGAATGTTGCTTGGGGCAAAATCGCTGTTGGCCTTGTTTTTAGGGCAGCGGTTGGCCAAAGATTACGCGGGCGCGGCAGCACTCGTACCGTATTTTTTGATGGCGATGGCAGGATTGGTTTTGTGGGCTTTTTGATGGATTGTCTATCGCCTTGTTTGAGGACTTAGTAGCTGTCCGATACAATTTTGTCGTTTATGCCTTCGCGTTATTTAGATTCTCACAAACTTTGCAGCCTCAATTTTCGTTAGTAAGACAAATTTAAAAAGACGATTAACAATTAACAGGCAGAATTTGCCTATCACTATGAGAAAAGTATTTTTGATTACGACCGCAACCCTATTTTTTATTCATCAACTCTCTGCTCAAACCGACAAACGCGCCGCGACAATTTTGGATGCGATGAGCAACAAATACAAAACGATGACTTCGTTTAAAGTGGCCTTTACGTACACCAACGAAGGCGCCAAAGAAACCCTCAAAGGCGATGCTACCGTCAAAGGCACGAAGTTTCGCCTCAAAATGGCGGGACAGGAGATTTTTAACGACGGCAAAACCGTAACGACTTACATCAAAGAGACCAACGAGGCCACCGTAAACAACTATGACCCCAAAGAAATCGGCGATATAGACCCTACCAAGGTTTATACGATTTACAAGAAAGGTTACAAGTACGTTTTTATCGAAGAAACCACCGAAAGCGGGCGCGTGTATGAAGTGGTGGAGCTGTCGCCCGAGAAAAAAGACAGTAAAGTGGCCAAAGTCCAAATCAAAGTGGATAAAAAAGACAAGTCGGTGAAAAGCTGGAAAATAACGCAGCGTAGCGGACAGCGATTGGTGTTCAAAGTAGATAAATTCACGCCCAACGTACCCGTTCAAGATACGTTTTTTGCCTTCGATGCCAAGCAGTACAAAGGGGTAGAGGTCATAGATTTGCGATAAAGGGTTCTACAATCAACGATTTTGAAGTTCATGGCAATTTCATTGGTGAGTCGTAGCGATTACAGTTGTAATGCATATAGAACTTAAAGATCATTCAAAACATCCAACATGGTCTGGCAAGATAAAGTAGAAAGGGACGCGAAACCGTGAACATGGGGCTACGGTAGAAAATGTATGGAAAATACGATTTTGATCAAGTATGGCATAGGATCAGATCTTGGCAAATATCGATCATCACCAGCAGCAGCATCCTCCTTCATTGGGAAGAACCAACAATCATGGTGGCGACGTCGTATCGCGGTTGTGCACATATCTGATTGTTCATCCGT
>JALOLW010000179.1 GCA_025455795.1 Spirosomataceae bacterium | reverse complement strand
CCAAGACCACATTTTGTGCGTGTTGCCGCTGCACCACGTCCACGGGATTATCAACGTCGTTTCGTGCGCGCTGTGGAGCGGGGCTACGGTTGAGTTTTTGCCGCAGTTTTCGGCAGAAAGAGTCTTTGAAGTCTTCCAAAAGGGCCACATCAACCTTTTTATGGCCGTCCCGACGATTTACTTCAAGCTCATTGCTCATTGGGAAAGCCTCCCCACCCCGGCACAAAAAGAGATTTCTGACACGCTCGCCAAGTTTCGCCTGATGGTATCGGGTTCGGCGGCCTTGCCCGTATCGGTGATGGAAAAATGGCGGCATATCAGCGGACACACGCTTTTGGAACGCTACGGCATGACCGAGATAGGCATGGGTATCAGCAATCCTTACGAAGGCGAGCGCAAAGCAGGCTACATTGGCAAACCGCTCAGGAGAAATTCAAATCAAGGGCAAAAACGTGTTTTTGGAGTATTGGAACAAGCCCGAAGCCACCCAAAAAACCTTCACCGACGATGGCTGGTTTCGCACGGGCGATGTGGCCGTAGTGGAGCGGGGCTATTATCGGATTTTGGGGCGCGACTCCATAGACATCATCAAATCGGGTGGCTACAAAATCTCCGCCTTGGAGATTGAAGAAGTGCTGCGCACGCATCCTGCCGTCAAAGATTGCAGCGTGGTCGGGATTGCCGACGAAGAGTGGGGCGAATTGGTAGCGGCGGTGCTGGTGGTGAGCGAAACAGTTGATTTTCAGCAACTCAGTACTTGGCTACGCGAACGAATGCCCGCCTACAAAACCCCGCGCAAGTTCAAAATCGTGACCGACCTCCCCCGCAACGCAATGGGTAAAGTCACCAAAAACGATTTGAAACCGCTTTTTCAAGCAAACTGATGGACCTCAAAGGGTAAAATGCTGCTTTGTCCACTGAAAAACATTCCTTCCCATCTTTCGGTACGTAAGCGGGGTGTGTCCTGTCGCTTTTTTGAACTCTTTGTTGAAATACGAAATATTGCCAAAGCCACTTCCGAAACACACTTCTGATACTGATTTATCGGTCGTAGTCAAGAGTTGGGCGGCGTGTTTGACCCGAAACTCCGTCAGCACGTCTATCAGGGTTTTGTGAGTGATTTTCTTGAAATAGCGACAAAAAGCCGTGGGAGTGAGGTGTGCTATTTCGGCCACGGTTTCGAGCGATATTTCTTCCCGAAAATTCTCAATCAGATACCCATACACTTTTTTAAAACGCTCATTTTCAACGCTTGAAAAGGCGTTTTGTGAGAAATTACTGTCCAACAAGTCACCGTCGGCAGGATTTTGTGCAATGACGTGCAAAATCTCAAGGAGGTTGAGGAGGCGTTTAAACGGCGGCTGTTCAAAACTTTTGGCCATCATTTCGGCGATAATATCGCGGGTCTTGCCTTTTATTGACAAACCTGACTGGATTTTTTGAAAAAGCCCTTTGATGGACTTGGTTTCGGGCAATGTCAAAAAAGTATCGCCCAGCACTTTTTGGTCGAAATGAATCACAATGGCTTTGGCGGCATCGTCGGTGGGGAGGTTGGGGTCGTCGTTGAGCCAGCAATGCGGTACGTTGGCGCCAAGCAGTACCAAATCGCCCGCCTCAAAGTTGGCCACGTGTCCCCCCACAAAACGCTTGCCGTGGCTTTGTTCGATAAGTGTCAGCTCGATTTCGGGATGGTAATGAAACGGCACGTTGAACCTCGGCAAACTGAACCGACGTAGCAAGTAGGTACTTTCGCTTTCAAAAGGGCTTATTTGTTCGTAAATCGCTTTCATTTCTGTTCATAATTAGCCTTCACAGAAGTAAAACCGAATATTTACGCTAAAATTGCACAAGTATTGGTTAAAAATAGCAAGCATTTCTTTTGGAAAAATCTGTTGTTTTGCCATCATTTTCAAAGCAACCTATTTTTTACCATGACACAAACCCTCGAACTGCCCGCCTTGGAGGCTACCTACCCGATTTCAGACCAACAACGTGCTGATTATCAAAAAAATGGCCACATCCTATTGAGTGGTATCTTGAATACCGACGAAGCCACTGCTTACCGTGACGTGATTGTTGATGCCGCCGACCGCTACAATACCGAAAAACGCAAAATGGAAGACCGTGACACTTACGGCAAAGCATTTTTGCAAATCATGAACCTTTGGGAAGTAGATGAAAACGTGCGCCGTTTTACATTGGCCAAGCGTTTTGCCAAAATCGCCGCCGACCTCATGGGCGTGGAGCGCGTGCGCCTCTACCACGACCAAGCCCTTTTCAAAGAACCCAAAGGCGGGCATACGCCTTGGCACCAAGACCAATACTACTGGCCGATAGACACCACCAACACCATCACGATGTGGATGCCACTCGTGGATATTTCGGTCGAAATGGGGATGCTTACCTTTGCTTCTGGCTCGCAAGAACTGGGTTTTTTGGGTAATTTGGCCATTTCTGACGACTCCGAAAAAATCTTGGGCGATATCGTCAAGGAAAAAGGTTATCCCATTTCTCAACCCGCCGTTATGAAAGCGGGCGATGCTACGTTTCACGCGGGCTGGACCCTCCACGCAGCCCCTGGCAACCACTCCGACAAAATGCGCGAAGTGATGACCATCATCTTTATGGCCGACGGTGCCGTAGTGACCGAACCCAAAAACCAAAACCAAGAAGCCGACCGCCAACGGTGGCTGATGGGCCAAGAAATAGGAACGGTCATCAACTCTGCCCTCAATCCTGTCTTATGATAACAAGTCAAGCGGCGATCGCCAACGGCCACGGGGGATTTAGCATCCAAACCACGCAGCTTGCGCCACCGCAAGGCGACGAAGTGCTGGTTCAAATCAAAGCGGCGGGGATTTGTCACACCGACTGGGACTCACAATCGTGGGGCAAGCCACTCGTCATGGGCCACGAAGGCGCGGGCGTGGTGACACACGTAGGTCCGCAGGTACGAGGGCTGCGTGTGGGCGATGCCGTGATGCTCAACTGGGCCATTCCGTGCTACGAATGTTTTCAGTGCCAAGAGGGCAATCAGCACATCTGCGAACGCAATTCTGCTGTCACGGCGGGCAACAAAGTGAGCGGCGGACACGCTACGCTTTCTTCCACGCTATTTGAAAACCAGCCGATTGAACGGGCGTTTAGCCTCGGCACCATGTCGGAGTACGCCCTTGTGCGCGAGGCCGCTTGCGTCAAAATCCAAGTCGAGATGCCTTTTTCGTCGGCGGCCATCGTGGGGTGCGGCGTGATGACGGGCTACGGCTCGGTGGTCAATGCCGCCCGCGTCAAAACGGGGGCGTCGGTGGTAGTGCTTGGTACGGGTGGCGTGGGTCTCAATGTGATTCAGGGAGCGCGTATCGCAGGAGCGAGCCAAATCATTGCGATAGACATCAATCCCGCCCGCCTCGACATGGCTAAAACCTACGGGGCGACGCACACTGTTTTGGCCGACAAAACTGATACGGGCCTTCTTCAGGCCGCTGCTACTGTCAAAACCATGACCCACGGGCGCGGTGCTGACTACGCTTTTGAGTGTACGGCGATTCCTGCGTTGGGCGCAGCCCCGCTTGCGATGGTTCGCAATGCTGGCACGGCAGTACAGGTGAGCGGTATTGAGCAAGAAATCACGATAGATATGAATCTTTTTGAATGGGATAAGCTGTATATCAATCCGTTGTACGGTAAATGTCGCCCGCAGATTGACTTCCCAATTTTGCAGGATTTGTACGCCAAAGGCGATTTGATACTCGACCAAATGGTGACACGCACTTACGCCCTCACCGACCTCACCCAGGCGTTTGCCGATATGCACGCGGGCAAAAACGCCAAGGGAGTTATCGTTTTTGAATAGCAAGATGAGTCAATTTTTCACCACCGAAATCGCCTCGTTTGGAGGGTTAGATTTTATCACTGTCAAAAGCAACGCCCTCCAACGTCGCGCCGACATCACCGTTTTCAATCCTGTTACCGACGACTCAGCACGGAACGTACCTTTGGTGATATTGCTACACGGCGTGTATGGGAGTCACTGGGCGTGGGCTGTCAAAGGGCAGGTGCATCAAACCGCCCAAAGACTCATCAACGAAGCCCAAATCCGCCCGATGCTTCTCGCTATGCCCTCCGACGGCCTCTATGCCGACGGCAGCGGCTACGTGCCTCATCGTACCGCCAACTACGAAAAGTGGATTGTAGAAGATGTGATACAGGTGTTGAAAGAGCAATATGCAGTCCTCAGCGACGATTCGCCAATATTCATCACGGGGCTTTCGATGGGCGGTTTTGGCGCGTTGCGGTTGGGGGCAAAATACCCGCAGCTTTTCAAATCATTTTCGGGCTTGTCGTCTATCACGCATTTTGAGCAAATTGGCTTGTTTGTCAAAGATTTTCAACAACTTCGCCTTGATGCTATTGAGCAAGATGGTGTGTTGGATTGGCTATTGAAACACCAAAGTCGGCTTCCGCTTTTCCGCTTCGACTGCGGCATTGAAGACCCTCTTATTGAACATAACCGTACATTACATACCGCTTTGACCTCTCACCAAATCCCGCACCTGTATGAAGAGTACAAAGGCGGACATACCTGGGGCTATTGGGAAGAACACATCGAGCAAACGTTGTTGTTTTTTGAAAAACAGTACTAATCCCGATAAACATTGGTGTTTTTTGAAAAAAAGTTTGTCCATTTCGACAAAATTCCCGACCTTTGCGCCTCATTCAGAAAAAATAACCAATTGTCATGGCAAGAGTTTGTGAAATTACGGGCAAAAGAACGCGAGTAGGTAACAACGTATCACACGCTAACAATAGAACCAAGCGCAAGTTTTATCCCAACTTGGTGAAGAAGAAATTCTTCGTGCCATCTTTGGGTGAGTGGGTAGAAATCAAATTGGCTACTTCGGCCTTGCGTACCATCAATAAGAAAGGAATTGATGCCGTTTTGAAAGAGGTAGGAGCGTTGTAAAAACCGTTCGAAAAGCATTAAGAGGCTGTTCTATCAAGGTAGAACAGCTTTTTTGTTGCCTTACAAAAAAGCCCTTTTCAGGAAAGCAGCCAAATAACTCCCCGCAAAAACGGGAATAAACTGCAACATCACGGTAAACTTTGTAGCGTCGGCGTCGAAAGGGGTAAGCCATTGATTTTGAAGGATTAAAAAATAAAAACCAATGCTCAATACCAACTGTATAATGGCCAAAATCCACCCTTTGCGCGGTTGAAACCAGCCGATACCTATGCCCACGACCAAGGCCACAAAAAGCGGCAAATGCACCGTCGGCCCATGAAAACAGACCATCGCTACGACCGCACTCGTGACCACCATTAAGGCGCAGCCCAAAAGCAAATCTTTTGAAAACATGATGCGTATCTTATAAATCAAACATACTGATTCCCAAACCGTTGGGCGGCATTGACAAATTCTTTCACCCGCTGTTCTTCTTCCATTTTACAAATCATCAGCACCCCGTCGTGTTCAGCCACGATGTAGCCGTCGAGTCCTTGTACCACCACCAACTTATCTTTGGGGGTTTTGATGATACAGTTTTGGGTTTCGTAAAGCATCAATTGACCTTCGGCGGCATTTTGGGCTTCGTCTTTGGCAGAAGCATCGTAAAGGGCTTTCCACGCGCCCAAATCCGACCAACCAAAATCGCTCAATACCACAAACACGTTGTCAGATTTTTCCATGATGGCGTAGTCAATAGAAATGCTTTGGCAGTCGGCGTAGATACTATCCAAAAATACCTTTTCGCGCTCGGTGTAGTAGTCGGCATTGCCTGCGGCAAAGGTGGCGGCCATTTCAGGAACATGTTTGGCAAAGGCCGCTTGGATGGTTTTGACACGCCATATAAAAATCCCCGCATTCCACACATAATCGCCACTATCCAAAAATTGAGCGGCGGTTTCGGCATTGGGTTTTTCTCTAAAACTCTTTACTTTTTTGACCTCTGCCTCCGACGCTTCAAACTGAATATAGCCATAGCCCGTGTCGGGGCGTGAGGGTTGAATCCCCAACGTGACCAATACCTCGGCCTGACGGGCGGCTTCGAGTGCCACATTGACCCGCTCACGAAAAATATCCTCGCGGAGCATGAGGTGGTCGGAAGGGGCTACTACCACGGTGGCTTCGGAGTCGCGGCTACCGATTTTGTAGCAGGCATACGCGATGCACGCGGCGGTGTTGCGGCGATGAGGTTCGCACAAGATTTGGTCATCCGACAAAAACGGTAACTGTTCTTTGACCAGTCCAAAATAATCAGCACTTGTGACAATGTAGATATTTTCGGGAGGACAAACTCCTTCAAAACGGGCAGCGGTTTGTTGCAAAAGGGTTTTGCCTGTACCGAGTACGTCGTGAAACTGCTTGGGGTAATTGTTGCGGCTAAACGGCCAAAAGCGTGTGCCAACGCCGCCCGCCATGATAATAGCGTATGTATGATGGTTCATTTTTGATACTTTTCGAGGCGCAAAGCTACGTTATCTCAAATGCTTTGCCAAAAGAAGTTGATGTTTGGGCGGGTATATTTATTCAATCAAGGCATTTTGCTCGAATGGTGAAATGACCTACAAATGCGGCAGCGTTACTTCCATCGTGGTGCCTTCGTTGAGGGTACTTTTGACTTGGATACTGCCCCGGTGCATGTCTATAATGCGACGGCACACCGACAGCCCAATGCCGTACCCCCGAAAAGTCGTAGCGTTTTTGGCGCGATACAGCGGCTCAAAGATGCGTTGTAGCTCGTTGTCGGGAATACCAATGCCTCGGTCTATGACTTTGACGATACAATGCTGGTCGTCGAAAGCGATGCGAACTTCGGCGCGTTTATCAGGGGAATACTTGCAGGCGTTGTCCATCAGGTTGCTGAATACCGTCTGCAACAGCGGCTCGCTGCCCGATACCATTACTGAGTTTTCGTATTCGGGGATTTCGTCAAAATCAATCAAAATCTGATAATCAGGGTGTAACTGTTGTACTTCTTCTTGGGTTTGAAAAATCAGTTCATCTATCCTAACAGACTGAAAATTAATTGCTTTCTCTTTCTTCTCTGATTGGGCCAGTTGGAGCAAACCGTTGGTAAGTTGAATGAGGCGATGCGTGTCGTTGTGGAGCGATTGAAGTATTTTTTGGTACTCTTCGATGGTGCGTTCTTTTTCCAAAGTCACCTGAATCTCCGATTTCAACCCTGCCAACGGCGTCCGCAATTCGTGTGAGGCATTGGAAACAAAACTCCGTTGCAAATCAAAAGACTGCTCCAAACGGTGAAGCATTTCGTTGAAATTCATGGCCAACTGTGCTATTTCGTCTTGGCGATTGCCTTCGTTGAGACGTTTGCGAAGGTTGTAGGCCGTGATAGCACCCACTTCTTTGTTCATTTCTGAGATGGGTTTGAGGGCTTGTCCCGCAAAAATGAAGCCCAAAATGGTGGTAATCAGTACCCCAAACAAAAAGCTATAAGTAAGCGACTCGCGCAAAATGCGAAGTTGGGAGTTGCCGAGTGAGTCTTGGGCCGAAGACATCAACACAAAATTGCCTTTTTCGGGGTGGGTGTAAGTTAGTCCTACCACCAGCAGGCTGTCTTTGACGGTCTGCACGTACTGATTTTGGCGAACAAGTTTGAGCAAATCAGCATTGTAATAGTAAAACTCCGCGCTGTCGGCTTTGTAACTGGCATAAAGGAGCTTGTTTTCGTCGTTGAACATCAGCACTTTCTCCCCGTACAATTTCCGCAGGGTGGTGCTGTCTATCACTTTAAGCAGTCTTTTATTGACGGCATCTACCTTGATGAGCAAGTCGGCGCGGGTGAGGGCGCGATCGCGGAGGTTTTTGTAAAATTCATCCTGACGGTTTTGCTCGGCAATGTAGTAAAACGACAGTGAAAACGTAGCCAAAATCAACGCAATGATGGCCGTAAAAAGTAGGGCTATTTTGGTTCTGATTTTCATTCCTGTGTTTTGCTAAAGTCCTATCGGCCATAATTCTTTGGAACCAAAATTGGAAAAATTTAAATTATGCTTTATTTTATCACGGGTTATTTCACCCTCCAATTGATGGGATAAACCTGTTGAACTGCTTTGACCTTGGTTGCCTATTAAGTAGCCGTTGTATAAATTAAAAATGGGAGATCCAAAATCCATGAATCCCTCTCCTGTCAGGAGAGGGACTATGTATTGCCCCCTTCTCCTGGCAGGAGAAGGGATGGGGATGAGGTTAGCCACAAAAATTGTCAGAGTTCCAATTTTATAAATTGTGACCTAACGCTGCGTAAGGTAACTTAAAAATAAGATAAACCAATGGAGTTTCTCGCCCCTGAAACAGGTCTTATGTTCTGGATGTTTATTGTGTTTTTTAGCTTCTTAGTTACCGTCTTTGCGGTAATAGATGTAGTAAGGAGTCGTTTTCGTGATTCTGATAAATTGATTTGGTTGTTGGTAGCTATTTTTGCGCCCTTCGGTGGTTTCATTTACTTTTTTGTAGGCTTTGGGCAAAAGTGGAAAAGGAAGCATGAACGAAAGCGACGTTGATTTTATACAATCTCATTTACAAGCTGACACAAAGCAGCTACTGTTGAAATACGGCAAAGCCAAAGAAGCCCTCATTCATCAGATAGAAGCTCGACAAAAAGCGCGGACAAAGCTGCCTGCGTGGTACGCCGAGCCGCATTTGGTATTTCCTGCGGGGGTATCGGTAGAGCAAAGCTCTTCGGAAATTACTGCCCACTACAAAGCCGAAATCGTAGCACAAAGCACTGATAGCAAAAGCCTTATAGACGCCACGGGCGGCATGGGCGTGGACAGTTTTTATTTGGCCAAAAGCGTTGAACAAGTCACGTACCTGGAGCGCAATGAGGCGTTGGTGGCTTGCGCTCGGCACAATTTTGAGCGGCTAAACGCCCTCAATATCACCTGTGTTTGCACCGATTCGATGGCTTATCTGGAAAATCTACTCGCGCCCGTTGATTGGCTTTACCTCGACCCCGCGCGCCGAGCAAGCGACCACAAGCGCGTGGTGGCACTGACCGACTGCGACCCCGACGTGCTGCGTTTTATGCCGTTGTTGTTACAAAAAACCCAACGGATTTTGCTCAAAACTGCTCCACTCCTCGACCTCAAGCAAGCCCTCCAACAACTCCCACAAACTACCACGGTACACGTCGTGGCCGTAGAAAACGAGTGCAAAGAAGTGCTTTTTGAAATGGAAGTGACACGCAGCCGTCCGCGCGGTGAGAAGAAGATTTTGACAAAGGCCATTAATTTTAAAAAAGACGGTACAAGGCAGGTGTTTACGTTTGAATGGCAGCGCGAGCAAGATGCCCAAGTGACGTACCAAGACCCGCAACAATACCTGTATGAACCCAATGCCGCCGTACTAAAATCGGGGGCTTTTCGGTCGGTGAGTGCGTTTTACCAACTCCCCAAAATCGCGGTTAGTAGCCATCTTTACACCTCCGAAAACCTGAGATTGGACTTCCCAGGGCGGATTTTTCGGCTCAAAGCCGTCGTCAAAACTGATGCCAAAGCCCTTGCGCCTTGGCTCAAAGACGGCAAAGCCAACCTCACGGTACGAAACTTCCCCGCTACGGTCGAAGAACTGCGCAAAAAGCTCAAGCTCAAAGAAGGAGGCGATACTTACATTTTTGCGACGACACTCTCCAACGGCGACAAACGCCTGCTTGTGTGCGAAAAGGCTGTCACCGAACTATGATTCGGTCGAGCCGTACGGGCGGCCCCGCGCCGATGCGAGACGACGGGGTTCAGTGTCTCTGACGCACGCATTGAAGTGGAAAGCCATAGTCGTGCCATGAGTTGATTTTCAATTGGATTTGAGTTTTCTTTGTGGCTTTTAAACCAATTGTTATCCAACCCCTTTCGACGGTACCACCCGTCAGTCTCCTTTTCTATGCAAATCATTGAGGTAAGCGATTCGCCAAAGTACCAAAAAGAATTTTTGACGTTTCCCGTGCGTCTTTACCGCGACAATCCGTGCTGGATTCGTCCGTTGGACAAGGACGTGGAGAATGTTTTTGACCCCAATAAAAACAAACTTCTCAAAGCGGGCGGGGAGGCAGTCCGTTGGATGGCCCTCAACGACGCGGGCGAAATCGTGGGGCGCGTAGCGGCTTTCATCAACCCCAAAACCGCCACCAAAGGCAACGACCAACCCACGGGAGGAATCGGTTTTTTTGAGTGTGTAGAAGACCAACAAGTGGCCTTTGCCCTGCTTGATAGGGGCAAAGAATGGTTGAAAGAGCGGGGTATGGAGGCGATGGATGGGCCCATCAACTTCGGCGACCGTGACCAAAACTGGGGCTTATTGATAGATGGTTTTGACAAAGAACCCCTCTACGGCATGGGTTATCATCAGCCTTATTATCGGGCGTTTTTTGAAAATTATGGCTTTCAAACCTATTTTGAGCAGCTTACGTTTTTCTTGCACATTCCCCAAGAAAAATTCATGGAACGGGTGGATATGACGTTTTTTGAACGCGCCCAACGCATTTTTGAACAGCCGGGCTACGAGTTTAAACACATCAATCGAAAGCAGTTGGACCAATTTGCCGACGACTTCCGCACCATCTATAACGAAGCCTGGGGCAAACACCTCGGCACCGAAGACATATCCCCCGAAAAAGCCCGGGCGTTGCTCCAACGCATGAAACCGATTTTGGAAGAAGAACTGATGTGGTTTGGGTACTACAAAGACCGCCCGATTGCGTTTTTTATCATGCTGCCCGAACTCAATCAGATTTTCAAGCACGTCAATGGCAAGATGGATTTGGTTGGAAAACTCAAGTTTTTGTATCATAAGTTGATGAAAACCAACCAAAAAGCCTTTGGGGTGATTTTTGGCGTTGTGCCGCGCTTCCAGAAATTGGGCGTGGAGTCGGCCATTGCGCTGTCGTTTTCGAAGGTGTGCTGGATACCCAACTATCAATACAAAGAACTCGAACTCAACTGGATAGGCGACTTCAACCCTAAAATGATTCGGTTTGCCGAACTCCTCGGCGGCACGGTTCACAAGCGTCACGCCACGTACCGCTATCTTTTCGACCGCACCAAAGAGTTCAAACGCCACCCAGAAATATAGTGTCCAAAATCCTCTTCGTTACGTTTGGGTTTTATCCAGAGCAGCACGGCGTGGCCGAGGTGGCATATCGTCAGGCAGTGGGACTGCACGCGCTTGGGCATGAGGTGTACGTACTCACTCGCCCGTGTGTAGGCAGGCGTGAAATGCCTTTTGAAATAATGAATTTTGAGGGAAACAAAGCTGATTATCAGGCTTTTTTGACTTCGTGGGTGGGCGATATAATCCTGTTTCACGGCTGGCATACGTGGGTGTCTGATTGGGCGGTTCCTATTTTGAAAAACATCAAAGCCCAAAAAGTCATGGTGAGTCACGGGACAACGGCGCATCTGCGCTACGCAGGCTTGAAAGGATGGGCGCGGTGGCTGCTTCAACGCCCCCAAGCGTGGCAATTTGAACGGCAAATGACCGATTTCGACCATTTCGTTTTTTTGAGCGATCACCCCGACCCTGTTCGCATGACCGACGTTGTCATTGCCCAAAAGCGTGGTTTTCAGCACGTTTCGTATCTCCCCAACGGTGCTTCTCTCACCGATTATCCCGTCCAACATACCTTTGAGAAACCATCCGATAAAAAAATGCTGCTGTGCGTGTCAAACTTTATTCGTGAGAAAGGACAGCGCGAGTTGATTGCGTGGTTTTTGGACATGCAACGGCCTGATGCGGTGCTGGTTTTGGTAGGCAGTGAGTTCAATACGTTTTCGGCACAACTCCAAAAACAGGCGGGTGAGGCGTTGAATCAGACGGTATTTTTTTACGAACAACTCCCCAAACAAACCCTCATGGATGCCTATCGCGTAGCCGACGTGTTGGTGTCGGCTACTTATACCGAAGTGCTGCCGCTGATGCTGCTCGACGCGATGGCCGCAGGTGTACCGTTTTTGTGTCGAAATGTAGGGGCAGTGGGAACATTGGAAGGGGGAGAAATATTTACGCAAAAATCTGATTTTCAACGACAATTGCACGAATTGCTCACCAACGATGCCTTGCGACAACAACTCGGTGAAGCTGGAAAAAAGTCAGTTCAATCGAAATACAACTGGCCCACAATCACGCAGCAGTACGACCAATTGATTCAAAAACTTCTTCACAGATGATTGTCACAAGGTTACGGGGTGGGCTGGGCAATCAACTCTTTCAGTATGCAATGGGGCGGATGCTGGCCGTGACGCATCAGACCGAGTTGAAGCTGGATGGGAGCGGTCTTGAAGCCGCGAACGACCGATGGTCGTACCGACAGTTTGGATTGGGGGGGTTCAACATTTCTGCCGCGCTCGCTGCCCCCACCGAAGTACGCGAAATGATAGGCACGCTGCCGCACAAAACGTGGTTTCGGATAAAACAGAAACTGGGACTTTTGCCCAAAAATTATTGCCAAGAGCCTCACTTTCACTTTTGGGCGGAGGCCTTGACTTTACCCGACGGGGTTTATTTGGATGGTTATTGGCAGTCAGAAAAGTATTTTACTGCCATCGAATCCCTTCTACGCCAAGAGTTTAGGCTTCAAGAACCATTTTCACCGAAGGTACAAGCTATTTTTGACCAAATTCAAAATACCGAAGCCGTGAGTGTCCACGTCAGACGGGGCGACTATGCCGTGTCGTCGTCGGCCAACCGCCACTTGCGGCCTTGCCCGTTGGAATACTACCAACGAAGTATCCGCGAAATGCAATCACGACTTACGCAGCCCACGTTTTTTGTGTTTTCGGACGAGATCAATTGGGTCAAAAAACACTTGTTTTTATAGCCCCCAACGCCCCGCACGAAGACCTATGGCTCATGGCCGCGTGCAAACACCACATCATCGCCAACAGTACGTTTGGGTGGTGGGGTGCGTGGCTCAATCCCAACCCGCGCAAAATCGTCATCGCACCGCAGCACTGGTTCTCTACCGACGCTTTCGACACCGCCGATTTGTTGCCAACCGAATGGCTAAAACAGTAAATGTGAGTTTAGTTATCACAATCTTTTGGTAACTAATATAGTTCAAGTTAAATTTGAACTTTTTAACCGTTTTAATAACCAAAATGTCATACGAATACATAGGCCAAGAATTAGAGCTTTTTAAAGAAGCAGTTAACTGGAAAGATTA
>JALOLW010000178.1 GCA_025455795.1 Spirosomataceae bacterium | reverse complement strand
AAAGAGAGATTTTGGGCTTTTTGTTCTTTTTTACAAAAATACAAAAATGACTTCCAAAGAAACCAATACTTTCGATGCCATCGTGGTAGGTTCGGGGGTGAGTGGTGGCTGGGCGGCCAAAGAACTCACCGAGCGCGGCCTCAAAACCCTCCTACTTGAGCGCGGGCGCGACATCAAGCACGTCACCGATTATACCACGGCCATGACCGAATCTTGGCAGTTGCCTCACCGAGGACGTGCCACCGTCGAAGCCGACCAAAATGATGAACCGATGCGCGCGCATCCTCTTTTTACCAATCAAAGCCCGCACAATTACGTCGAAAATCGCCCCTTTCGGTGGGCGAGGGCTTACGGTGCAGGGGGGAAGTCGCTGCTTTGGGGGCGGCAAACGTACCGCCTCAACGAAGAGGATTTTTTGGCCAATGCCAAAGAAGGTATCGGCATAGATTGGCCCATCCGTTACGCCGATTTGGCCCCGTGGTACACTTACGTCGAAAAATTTGCGGGCATCAGCGGCCAAAAAGAAGGCTTGGCCGTCCTGCCTGACGGGGCGTTTTTGCCCCCGCACGATTTCACCTGTGTGGAGCAGCATTTCAAAGAAAAAGTGATGCAAAAATTAGGGCGGCCTGTCACTATCGGGCGGGTAGCACACCTCACCAAGCCCACCGCCGAGCATTTGGCGTTGGGCCGGGCGCAATGTCAGGCCCGCAATCGCTGCGAGCGTGGTTGTCCGTTTGGCGCGTATTTTAGCACCCAAGCGGCTACGCTACCCGCCGCCCAACGCACCAAACGCCTTACGTTTTTGACCGACAAAATCGTTTCAGAAATCATCTATGACCCCGCCAAAGGCCGCGCCACGGGCGTGCGGGTGATTGACCAAAACACCAAGCAAATACAGGAGTTTTTTGCCAAAATCATCTTCCTCAACGCGGGTTCGGTGGCAAGTACGGCCATTCTACTCAACTCAAAATCAGCGCGTTTTCCGAATGGTTTTGGCAACGACAGCGGCGAACTCGGCCACAACATGATGGACCACCACTTGGGCGCGGGTGCCAATGCCTCCGTGGAAGGATTTGACGATAAATACTACTTTGGTCGCCGTCCCAACGGCATCTACGTGCCGCGCTACCGCAACTGGGGCAAAGACAAGCGCGACTATTTGCGGGGTTTTGGTTATCAGGGCTGGTCGGGGCGCGGCAACTGGGGCCGTGGCAACGACATCGAGGGCTTTGGGGCTGAGTTCAAAGAAAAAATAACTACGCCGGGCGGTTGGTGGATGGGCATGGGAGGTTTTGGCGAAATCTTGCCCCGTCACGAAAATCGGATGTACCTCCACCCGACTGAGCGTGACGCTTGGGGGCTGCCGTTGGTGGTGTTTGACGCGGCTATCACCGACAACGAACACAAAATGCGCCAAGACATGGCCAACGACGCCGCCGAGATGTTTGAGGCGGCGGGTTTCAAAAATATTTCTACTTACAACAACGCCTTTGCGATGGGCGGGGCTATCCACGAAATGGGAACAGCCCGCATGGGGCGTGACCCCAAAACGTCGGTTTTGAATCAATGGAACCAAGTCCACAGCAGCCCCAACGTTTTCGTGACCGACGGTGCGTGCATGACTTCCTCGTCTTGCGTCAATCCGTCGCTTACGTACATGGCCATCACTGCCCGTGCCGCTGCCCACGCGGTAGAAGAATTGAAAAAACGGAATTTGTAGAAAAAACGCCTTAGTTCAACCGAAAAGGCGCTATCATCGTAAACTCTGGGACGGTGACCTCGAAGTATTTGCCGTCCATGAGGCGTTCCATGAGGTACGTGCCTCCCATTTTGCCAACGCTCGTGCGGAGGTTGCAGCCCGATACATATTCGTGTATTTCGCCTGGCTCAAGCATAGGCTGCTGTCCTACCACGCCCTCGCCTTCTACTTCGCGCTTGCTACCGTTGGAGTCAAAAATATGCCAATGCCGCCGCAGCAACTGGATGGTGTGTTCGCTGTGGTTTTCGATGGTGATACGGTACGTAAAAACATAGTGGTCGTGCAATGGGTTGGAGTATTCGGGTTGATACTCCGTGACGACGCTCACTTTGATGCCTTCGGTGACTGCTGAAATCATAAATAAATTTGCTTTTGCTAATTTATAAAGCGAAAATTACGTTCTAATCTTGAAAAAAAAAAATTAGCCCGTAAAAATGGACGTAAAAATCGAAGATTCTTGGAAGCAACGTTTACAACAGGAATTTGAGCAGCCGTATTTCAAAGAGTTGGTGTCGTTTATCAAGCAGGAGTACACCACCCAAAAAATTTACCCGCCGGGGAAGCTAATTTTCAATGCGTTTGATGCGTGTCCTTTTGACCAAACCAAAGTGGTCATTCTTGGACAAGACCCCTACCACGGGCGCGGCCAAGCGCACGGCCTGAGTTTTTCGGTCAATGACGGCGTGCCGTCGCCTCCTTCGCTCATCAATATTTTCAAAGAGATTCAAGACGATTTGGGCAAGCCTTTTCCCCGTTCGGGCAATCTGATGCGCTGGGCCAACCAAGGCGTACTGCTGCTCAATGCCACGCTCACAGTACGCGAAGCCAGCCCAGGGTCGCATCAGGGCAAAGGTTGGGAGCGTTTTACGGATGCCGTCATTCAGTGCCTCAACGACGACCGTCAAAACCTCGTTTTTATGCTTTGGGGACGCTACGCCCAAGACAAAGGCCGTATTATCAACCCCCAAAAACATTTTGTTCTCAAATCAAAACACCCCTCGCCCATGTCGGCCAACAGCGGCGGATGGTTTGGCAACAAGCATTTTAGCCAAGCCAACAATTATTTACGCAGCAAAGGCATGGGTGAAATTGATTGGTAGGAATCAGCACAAACCACTATATTTGAGAGGGATTTGACAACTTTTTGAACGAGATTTGACAACTTTTTGAAAAGTTGTCAAATTCATTCACCCTCTATATCAAGCACTTAACTTATTCATAACTCAGTCATGAGAGAATTTTTAGAAAAACTCACTACCATTTGGCAATCAATCGGCAACGCTTTCTCGAAGGTTGTCGGGTGGATATTGGGGTTTTTGTACGACTTACTCGCCAAAGTTATTGGCAAAGAACGCCTTACCAAATTTGAAAGCGTTTACGGAGATTACAAAACCCGTTTTTGGAACGCCTACTACGCACGGGTAGATGTCACTTCGCCCTACTACGCGCCCGTTGTCAAAATTTGGAAAGCGCTTTGCTATGGTTTTTTGAGCGCGGCTTTTTACATTTTTTGCGTTCAGACCAATTTCCTCTGGCTCTGCGGTAGTATGCCGAGCATCGAAGAACTCCAAAACCCCAAAGTGGCGCAATCGTCCGAAATTTACTCAGCCGATGGCGTATTGATTGGGAAATTTTATACCGAAAACCGCACGCCCGTTGATTACGACAGCCTTTCGCCGTATTTGGTCAAAGCCCTGATAGCCACCGAGGATGTGCGTTTTTATGAACACTCGGGCATTGACTCTCGCGCGCTCATGGGCGTTGCGGTGGGAATTTTGCAGGGCGGCGAGCGGGGAGGCGGCAGTACCATCACGCAGCAGTTGTCCAAAAAACTCTTCCGCACGCGCCGCCGCGCCGCCAGAGGTCTGTTGGGCTACGTTCCACTCGTCCGAACGGTCATTTACAAAACCAAAGAATGGCTCACGGCGATAAGTTTGGAGCGTAATTTCTCCAAAGAAGAAATCCTTACGATGTATTTCAACACCGTGGATTATGGTAGCAATACGTACGGAATCAAAACCGCTGCTCGGTATTATTTCAACAAATCGCCGTATGAACTTAACGTCCAAGAGGCCGCCGTACTGGTAGGGCTTCAAAAAGCCGTTACGACTTATAACCCCTCACTAAGTCCCAAAAACTACGCTCGCTCGCTCGAAAGACGCAACACGGTGATGGGCCAAATGGCTAAATATGGCTACTTGGACAAAAACAAGGCCGATTCTCTGAGCAAACTCCCCATCGAACTGCGCCTCACGCCCGAGCGTTTCAACGAAAACAACGACGAGTACGCCATCTATCAGTATTTCAACAACAGCGTAGAGGAATTTATGAAGACTTGGCAAGAAAAACGCAGTGAAGACGAAGACTTGGACGACTATGACCTCTACACCGATGGCCTCAAAATCTACACGACCATAGATTCTCGAATGCAAAGACACGCGGTGGAAGCCGTGGGCGAACGCATGAGGATGTTGCAGCAAACCTTTGAAAGTCATTGGCTCAACCAAAACCCCTGGCGCGACGAAGAAGGCAACGAAATCGCCAATTTTTTGGTGGACGTAGCCAAGCGTACCGACCGCTACAAATCACTTTCGCGGCGTTTTGCGAAGTTGGACAGTGCCGTGCGCCAAGATTCCATCTGGTACTACATGAACAAAAAAGACACCATGACTGTCTATGACTGGAAAACGGGGCGCGAGAAAAAAGTGGTGATGAGTTCGATGGACTCGCTCAACTACTACAAGCGTATTTTGCGCTCGGGCATGATGGCCATGGACCCTTACACGGGTCAAGTGAAGGCGTGGGTGGGGGGCCTCAATTACCGCTTTTTCAAATACGACGCCGTACAGCAAGGCAAGCGACAGCCGGGTTCGACTTTCAAGCCGTTTGTGTATTGTGCGGCCATAGACAGTGCCGCCTTCAATCTTTCGCCCTGCGATAAAATGCGCGACGAGCCGTTTGAAATCAAAACCGAAGAAAAAGTCAATGGCCGCGATACCGTCAAAGTTTGGCGACCCAAAAATTCGACGGGAGGCTTTACGTACCAAGAACTCACGCTGCGAAGAGCGTTGGCGCGTTCTATCAACTCCGTCACGGCGCATTTGACCAATCGTATCGGGGCTAAATCGGTGGTCAATTATGCCAAAAAACTCGGCATTACGACCAAACTCCAAGCCGTCCCTTCGATTGGTTTAGGTCCGTTTGACGTGTCTTTGTACGACATGGTGACGGCCTACTCGGTGTTTCCCAACAGTGGTCGCCACACTGACCCCATCGTCGTGACGCGCATCGAAGACGTAAACGGCAGTGATATTGAGACGTTTGCGCCCGTGAGCAAGCAAGTCATCAGCGAAGAGTCGGCCTTTTTGATGCTCCATATGCTCAAAGGCGGCATCGAAGAACCTGGCGGAACGTCGCAAAATCTTTGGACGTTTGGGAGTTTGTTCAAAGAGGGTTTTGAAGTCGGCGGTAAAACGGGTACTACTTCCAACAACTCCGACGGCTGGTTTATGGGTGTTACCAAAGACCTCGTGGTGGGCGCGTGGGTAGGCGGCGACGACCGCAGTATTCACTTTCGCAGCACCAACCTCGGCGAAGGTGCCAAAACCGCGTTGCCGTTGGTAGGGCGGTTTTTGGAACGGATTTACAACGACCCCGACGTGGGCTACAAGCGCGGACCGTTTCCGAAACCTACCGTCAAAATCGTGAAAAGCTACCGCGACTGCGCGCCGTCGTCGCCCATAGAGCGGCAGTCTGACTCAACCGACGTAATAAAGGATTCGCTCTATATGCTGCCGCCTTCGATAGACCTTGAAGTAGAAGAACCAGACGTTCCCGTTGATACGATTAATTCAAGGTAAACCCATGTCAAGACAGACGATTCGTTGGTTGGTTATTTTTTCTACGCTCTGCATCATCGGGGTGATAGTGACCCAGATTTATTGGGTACGCAAAGCCCTTGATATGCGCGAGCGGCAGTTCAATCAGCGTGTACATCTGGCTTTGCAAGAAGTGGCCTCCAAACTCGCCGAACTCAACCAAGTGATGCTGCACAACAACCCCGTGGAGCAGCTATCTTCTGATTATTTTTTGGTCAATACCAACGCCACCGTCGAGCCGAGTTTGGTGGAGTTTTACCTAAAAGACAGTTTTACGAAACACGACATCATCACCGATTTTCAGGTGGGGATTTATGACTGTTCTACCAACAAGATTTTTTATGCCGTAGCCCTCAGCACCCGCAACGACAATAAAAAACCGACCCAAGCGGCGGGTTGGCTCAAATCCAACAAGTATCCGTACTATTTTGGGGTCAAATTTCCGAACCAAACGGGGACTATCGTGAGCGATTTGAGCGGGTGGATTGGCTCGTCACTGTTGATACTGCTGGCCGTGGCTTGTTTTGGGTACGCGCTTTGGGTGATTTTGCGCCAAAAACACCTCACCGAGGTACAGCGCGATTTCATCAACAACATGACCCACGAACTCCAAACGCCCATCGCTACCATCCGCATCGCTGCCGACGTACTCAACACGAGCGCGATAGTGCAGCAACCCGACCGCTTAAAAAAATACGCCAATATTGTCAAAGACGAATCGCTGCGACTGCAAAATCAGGTAGAAACGGTATTGAGCATGGCCAAAGCGGAGAAAAATAAACTCACGCTTCAAACGGAGTGGCTGGACTTGCATCAACTCGTCGAAACCCTCACTCAAAAGTACGAAAAAGGGCTAACGCTGCACCTAAAAGCCGCCTCGCCCTACATCCACGCCGACCGCTTGCACTTGTCCAATGTCATCAACAACCTCGTGGATAATGCTTTCAAATACACTCCGCAAAATCCTGACATTCAGATTTCAACGCTCCAAAAAAACGCCGAGATTGTGCTGTCGGTGAAAGACAATGGCATCGGTATTGCCTCAGAACACCAAGGGAAAATATTTACAAAGTTTTTTAGAGTGCCTACGGGTAATGTCCACAATGTCAAAGGTTTTGGGATTGGGCTGAGTTTTGTAAAGCAGATTGTCAAAGCCCACGGCTGGCGCATTACCCTCGAAAGTGAACTCCACAAAGGCAGTGAATTCAAGATTTTTATTCCTGTGAAATAAATACCCCTTCCGACGCCATGAACCCCCGAATCCTCTACGTAGAAGACGACCCAAATTTGGGTTTTGTGACCAAAGACAACCTCGAACTTTACCACTACGACATCGTACACTGCGCCGACGGTCAGCACGCCCTCGACACTTTTGAAGACCAGCAGCCTTTTGACCTTTGCGTGCTAGACGTGATGCTACCCGTGGTGGACGGGTTCACGCTCGCCCAGCGCATCCGCGCGCGCGACCGCCACGTACCTATCATTTTTTTGACCGCTCGCTCGCTCCAAGAAGACAAACTCCACGGCCTGCGCTTGGGCGCCGACGACTACCTCACCAAGCCGTTTAGCATGGAAGAACTACGGCTCAAAATTGAAATTTTTTTGCGTCGTAGCACCCGTAAAGAAGTGCCGCCACCGCCAGAAACGGCAGCCGTTCCTGCCTTCAAAATCGTGACAATAGGGGCGATGTACGAATTTTGTTTTGAAAAACTGCAACTTAGTTCATCCGCCCAAACCCGCGAACTCACCTACCGTGAAGCCGAAGTGCTGCGGTATCTCGTAGCACACGCCCAGCAAGTAGTCAAGCGCGAAGACCTCCTCAAAGCGATTTGGGGTGACGACGACTACTTCATGGGGCGTAGCTTAGACGTATTTATCTCGCGGCTTCGCAAGTACCTCTCCGACGACCCCACCATCAAACTCGAAGGTATCCACGGCGTGGGTTTTCGGATGCGGTGGTAGTCCGCACTACTCAACACCAACAAAACAGCCCGCCAGCAACGCTGACGGGCTGTTTGTATTACCCTACTTATTCTTATTTATTTTCGTATTTTTCTAACTGTCGCAGGTACACACAGTTGAACGGGGCAGCAGTTCGTGGCTGGCTCAATGATGACAGGGCAGCAGCCACCCGCAGGGCAACTGCCGTTGGTGGCGGTGTAGGTATATTCA
>JALOLW010000177.1 GCA_025455795.1 Spirosomataceae bacterium | reverse complement strand
GCCATAAAATCCTCTATATCAGCATATTTTGCCATGACCGCCTGCTGTTAGACAATTTTGTAGTTGCGGTATTCGCCAATATACCAACCCGTTTTTTGGGCGAGCCACATTTTGAAGCGATACTTCAATCGCAGGTTTTTGTGCGAAATATCATGCTCAAAAGTCCAGTTTTTTTGGGCGATGCGCGGCTGCATCACGCGCGGGTGAGTTCCTGTGAACTTGGCCAATGAATCAATCTGCGAATAATCAAAGCCTTTGGGTGAAACAGGGTCATTGTTGGCAGCATCGCCGTACCAGTATTTGTGAATGTGTTGGTGTTTTTGCTGCATCACGCGCGGATCTTTTACCCAGCCGTAGTGATACACTTTGGCATTGACGGGTTTCACACACAACTTTTGATTTTTGGCTTTCCGAAAACCCTGCGCGTCGCGGTAAGAGCAAATATCAAGGCGCGGGCGGATGATGCGGATTTCTTTGCGATACCACTTGGGCGAGTCGCCGAGGTAGTCGTAAGAACCATAAAAATGAAGGTAGTCAAACAGCAGTCCATCCACCGAAGCATCGTCTTTCCAACGTTCCATCGCGGCTTTGATGGCGGGCAGGTCTTGTTCGTGGATGACCTCATCGCCCTGAATATAAAACGCCCAATCGGCTTGGGGCGAAACGGCGTCGAGGGCTTTGTCGGTTTCGTGGGCATAGACTTCGCCGCCTTCGTGCAGCGACTCGTCCCAGACAGTCTCGACGATGCGGATTTTGGCAGGGTCAATGTTACGAATCAATTCGAGCGTGTTGTCGTCGCTTTTGCCTACGGCCACCACCACCTCGTCGCATAGCGGCAAGATAGACGTGATGGCCTCAACGATAGGGAAATCATACTTGACGGCATTGCGAATAAAACTAAACCCTGCGACGTACATTAGCGTTTGAGTTCTCGTGCTTTGATGTATTTGATATTTTGGTCTTTGTCGGCCACCACGATTTCTTCGTCCAACAGCTTGGCCCGTTCTATCATTTTGTCAATGGCTTTTTGAAGTCCCTGCGTAATTTTCAGCCTAAACATTTGGGCTTCTACATTAGCTTTCATATCTGCGTCGTATGTTTTGCCAAATAGTTTGTCGAAAAATAGTCTGTATTTGTTTTTGAGAGTCGGCTACAATGCTCAAATTGCTGGAATTGTCATAAAACAACCAATTATCAACTATTTTGCTGAACATTGTGAAAAAATTTCGTAACCCTCGCTCATATCGCCGTTCTATTACGTCTGTTGGAATATTATGCCCGCCCTGCAAGACTCTTTTTTTGACGCGGGCTTTGGCCAACTCCACCGAATTGAGCCACAAAAACAACATCGTCACTTCGTAACCTTTTGTTTTAGCTTTGCGTATAAAATTCGCGTAACTTTTGGTAGAAAGTGTCGTTTCGATGGCAAAGTCCACGCCTTGATTGAGCAGTGTATCAATGCGTTGCAGCATCAGCCGCCCTGCTTCCATCGCTACTTTTTCGGGCTGAAAAGGCGACAAACCTACTGCGATAGCATCAGCATTGACAAACTCATCGCAATGTAGCACTTCGGGTAAAATAGTCATGGCGGCCGTCGTTTTACCTGCACCATTGGGTCCTGCAATGATGTAAAGCTGCGGCATACAATCAGACTTCTATTTCTTCTTCGACAGGGCGAAGGATTTCGACCAATTGACGCAGCTTTTCGATGTCTTTCATGGCTGGACTTGTTTCAAATTTACTATTGACATCCAATCCATAAATTTTAAGTCCTTTCAAGTCAGCCACTTGGGCGATATTATCGAGTGAAAGACCGCCACTGAGGAAAAACGGTTTTTCGTTGTCGTAGCGTTTCAAAATCTCCCAATCAAACGCCACGCCGTTGCCACCAGGGTTGGGGCCTTTGGCATCAAACAAAAAATAGTCACAGTGGGGTTTGTAATTGTTGAGGCTCCAAAAGTTGAAACTTTCATCAATCGAAAACGCCCGAATGATATTGACGCCACGGCTTTTGAGGAGGCGACAAAAATCGGGGGTTTCGTTGCCGTGGAGCTGAACGTAGCTAAGGTCGTATTTTTTGACGATTTTAAGGATAGTATCCAAGTTGGCATTGACAAAAACCCCCACTTTTTTGATGGCTTTCGGAAAACTGCGGAGCAGGGCTTCGTCGAGGGTGTCGGCCACGTAGCGGGCGGATTTGTCGTAAAAAATGAAACCAACAAAATCAGGTTTCAATTCCAATAACTCGGTGATATTGGCGGTGTCGCGCATACCACAAACTTTCAATTTCATCATTTTTAGTAAAGAGTGGCTAATTTTTAGAGAATAATTTGATTGAAAACGCCTAATAATTCGGGCAGGTTATTGATAAAGTAACGTCGGGTATCAATTTGAATTTTGGACTGTTGTATGCTCATAAATAACCAGTCGAAGCCAGAAGTAACTGCGCCATAAACAGTACTGATGGGTTCATTTTGGCGTTGATTGAACAACTGTGCGGCATACATTTCGGCCCCACATTGTGCTATTCCCATCTCTATTTCAGCGTTTTTGGCTTCTACAATGGCCAGAATAGGCTTTTCGATAAAGGGTGTTTTGGGGGCTTTGGTCAAGATAAAATCGCAAAATCCGCGCAAGCCTTTGGAGGGTTCTACGTCAAAGTTATAACCAGAAAAATAGGTAAACTTGTTGGCACTTTGGATTCGAATCTCGTTCAAAATCGGTGTTATCAATAACTCAGACTTTGCTTTTTCGGTCGCCATAGGTACGTCCAAATTGATTTCCAATGTGTTTTTTAGAAAATCGCTTGGCTCAACAAAAGCGGGGGCAGGTACAAAAAGCCGTTCTTCTACTATTTCAAGGCCAAGGGCTTTGAGGTCTTGATAAGTAAAATGTGAATACGACTTTTTTGACATGTTAAGCTGTGTGGTTAATCAATTCTTTCAAAGCCTGTGCGGGGTCGGGCGTTTTCATAAATGTTTCACCAATCAAAAAACCTTTGTACCCAACATCCTGCAAGGTACGAATAGTTTGGACATCTTTGAGTCCACTTTCGGAGATTTTTAAGAACTCGCCAGGGATTAGACTTGCCAATTCCAAAGAAGTCTCAATCGAAGTCTCAAAAGTTTTGAGGTTGCGGTTATTGACACCCACCATGTCTATTTCGGGGCAGAGGCAGGTTTCGAGTTCTTCGCGGTCGTGTACTTCGAGCAGCACTTCCATGCCCAACTCGTGCGCGCGAGCAGCCAACTGTTGTACTTCTTGGGGCGTGAGACAGGCCGCAATCAACAAAATCACGTCGGCACCGATGCCTTTGGCTTCCCAAAGTTGGTACTCGTCCACCATAAAATCTTTGCGGAGCATGGGCGTGCGTGGATTGGCCATGCGTGCGCGGCAGAAATCGCCAAAATCTCCGCCAAAAAACGCATTATCGGTCAGTACCGACAGCCCCGCCGCGCCCGCTTCGGCGTAGCCACGGGTCACGATTTCAGGCCGTACTTGGTCATTGATGATACCCAATGAGGGCGACTTGCGCTTAAATTCGGCAACGATGCCCAATGGTTCGGCCGTGAGGCGTTGTTTGAGCGAAAGCCCTTTTTGTCCAAAAAAGGGCGATTTTTCTAATTCGGCAAAAGAAGTCGTAGCCTTGGCGGTGGCGATTTCGGTACGTTTGTGAGCGGTGATTTTGTCGAGGATATTCACTGAGTCAATATTTTCTGCAAAATTACACTAATACGCAAGATAATTTGTGATTTACGATTTAGTGATTTGTGATTATGTTGATTTATTGCCTTCTTGAGTGTGATTCTGTTTATCTGAATTATTTCAAGTTTTACACTTCAATCAATTTCTTAAAACACGCCAAGGCTCTTTTGCTTTCCAACGACTCGCGGGCAGTAGCCACGGCATCCAAGAGCGAAAGCGACGGATTAGCGGCGTGAAGCGCGAGGGCTGAATTGGCTAAAACAGCCTGTTTTTGGGCAGAAGTGGCTTCGTCGTTCAGTACATTCAAGAAAATCTGGGCCGAGTCTTGCAGCGTGTCGCCTCCCGACAATTGGGTAGATTGCAGTGTCTCCAATCCCAAGTCATTGGGTCCCAATACCTGGTCATTGGTGGGCGAAATCACCTTAAAATCTCCCGTGAGCGATACTTCGTCGTAGCCATCTAAGCCGTGGATGATGAGGTATTGGCAGTCGGTTTTTTGATAGACGTAGTTATACAACCGCGCCAATTCGAGATTGAAAACGCCCATCAATTGCTTTTTGACAAAACTGGGATTGATAGTGGGGCCGAGCATATTGAAAAATGTCTTGATACCCAAATCTTTGCGAATAGGGGCCACGTGTTTCATGGCGGGGTGAAATAGCGGGGCATGGAGATAGCAAATGCCTGCCGTATCAAGTTTGCGACGTAGGTGGTCGGTATCGTTGGTAAATTTGATACCCAAATGCTCCAAGACCGTCGAAGACCCTACCGCGCTCGACACGCCGTGGTTGCCCTGCTTGGCTACGCGCTGCCCCGCGCCCGCCACCACAAAAGCCGAAAGGGTAGAAATGTTGAAGGTATCTTTGCCGTCGCCGCCCGTGCCGCAGACATCCATGGCATCAAACTCGCTAAAATCAACAGGAGTCAGCAATTCCAACATGGCTTCTCGAAAACCCGCAAATTCTTCGACGGTGATGCCGCGCAGGGCAAAAACTGTCAGAAAACTGGCAATTTGGGCAGCGTTATGCTCGCCACGACCTATTTGAAGAAGTGTCTCTTTGGCCGTTTCGTGGCTGAGGGTTTGGTGGTTGAGGAGGTGGTTGAGAGTGGATTTCATGGAGAGTGTCGAATGTCGAGTGCAGAATGTCGAATTGCGTAAATGTGTGGATGCGAGAATGTGTAAATGCCTAAATGCGGGTAATGCAAGAATGCGTAAATCTCTTTCTGCATTTTTGCATTTCACCATTTCTGAATCTCTGCATTTTAGACTTTCCGCATTTAAGCATTTTTTATTTCATCTAAAATACGTTTTGCCCCTAATTTCAAAAGCGCTTGGGCGAGGGTTTCTCCTATTTCGGTGGGGTTTTGGCCTGTGGCAGTTTGTTTGAGCATTTCTTGTCCATTCAAACTAATCACCCCGCCTGTCATGCTAATTTGTTCATTTTCGAGCGTTGCCAATCCAAATACTGGTACACTACAACCGCCCTGTAAAGTTCGCAAAAACGCCCGCTCGGCCAGCAGACACCGCTCGGTGTTGGGGTGATTGAGCAGTTGTCTGATTTGCTGTTTTTTGACCTCGTCCAAACTTTCGCTACACTCTATCGCCACCGAGCCTTGCCCCACGGCAGGCGTAAATTTGTCCAAAGGCAAATGCTCCACAATCAGCGAGTCGTATTCCATGCGGTGTACGCCCGCGTAGGCGAGCAGCAGCGCGTCGCAGTGGCCATCTTCGAGTTTTCGGAGGCGGGTTTGGAAATTGCCGCGCATATCCACGGTTTTGACGTTTGGATAAAAATGCCGAAGCATAGCCACGCGGCGAGTGGAAGACGTTCCGATGGTGAATGTCGAGTTTAACGGGGCCGCCCGTGCGGTGGAGAGTGTCAAATTTTTATTATGGCTCACCAAGACATCATTGACGAGTTCGCGCTCGGTGAAGGCGATGAGTTGGAGGTCATCGTCGAGCTGCGATTGGAGGTCTTTGGCGGAATGAACGGCGATGTCAATGCGCCCGTCGCGGAGTTGGTCTTCAAGTTCTTGGGTAAACACGCCCTTACTGCCGATTTTGGACAGCGAGCGGTCGAGGATTTGGTCACCTTTGGTTTCGATGATGACGATTTCGGTCGTCAAACCTCCTTTTTCTAATTTTTCTTGCACGTAGTAGGCTTGCCAAAGGGCCAGTTTACTTCCGCGCGTTCCGATTTTGATGTGCATTTTTAAAGAATTTATACCACGTCTTAGCCCATAATAATGGCCATTGCTTTAATCTTTCAAATACTTCTCCGCTTCTGCTTGGAGTCGTTGTTTGTCAATCGGTACTACGCCTACGTCCTCGCAAACGATGCCGCCGCCGAGGTTGGAGAGTTCGGCTACCAAGCGTGGCTCAAGCCCCAACGCCACACAACAAGCCGCAATGCTGATGACCGTATCGCCCGCGCCCGACACGTCGGCGATTTTGCGCTTGTGGGCTTTGATATGGTGCTTTTGGTCGTTGGCATCAATATACACACCATGCTCCGAAAGCGTTACAAAAGCCCCGTCGGTTTGGAGAGCGGTTTTGAGCTGCGTCACAGCCTCTTCCAAAGATACAGGATTTTTGACATCAAAATCAATCTTTAATCCTTCTTTGAGTTCTTTGAGATTGGGTTTAAAAAGTGTCACCTGCTTGTAGGCCAAGAAATTACGCTTTTTGGGGTCCACCACCGTTGGTTTTTGATGAGCGTTGGCAAAATCAGTGATTTCACGAATCACGCGCTCGCACAATACGCCTTTGTCGTAGTCTTCAAACAACACTACATCACAATTCGGAATCAGGGCTTTAGCCCTTTCGATGAGCTGCGTTTGTTCGTCGTAAGTGATGGTCTTGTCGGTTTCAGTGTCTATCCGTACCACGTGCTGCGACCCCGCAATGATGCGCTCTTTGACAGTCGTGATTCGGTCGGGACTTTGGATAATACCGCTCGTGTCTAAGTTTTTTTCTTTGAGCAACTCAATGAGCTTTTGTCCAAACTCATCTTGCCCCACTACCGCGCAAGTAACAGGCTCTGCCCCAAGGGCTTGCACGTTCAAAATCACATTGCCTGCGCCACCGAGCCGCATTTCACGTTTGACTACATTGACTACCGGCACGGGGGCTTCGGGCGAGATGCGTTCTACTTTGCCCCACACATAGGCATCGAGCATCACATCGCCCACCACAAGTACGCGCAGGGAGTTGAAAGAAGAAAAAATTTGAGGAATGTTCATGCTAAAAATGAGAGAATGAGCCAATGAGAGAATGAGTAAATTTCAGTCTATGCACTCATTCTCTCACCCACCATTCGCTATTGATTAAATCGAAAGCCAATTTTGGAGCATTTGTTTGCCGTGTTCGGTCAAGACAGATTCGGGGTGAAACTGCACACCGCGCACATCGTAAGTCTTGTGGGTCAGGGCCATTACTTGGTTGTGTTCGTCTATGGCCGTGATGGTCATGGTGTCTGGCACAGTGTCGCCCACGACTGTCCAAGAATGGTATCGCCCCACTTGAAACGACGACGGAAGTCCCTGAAAGAGCGGTTCGGTGGCATCGGTTACGATGGCTTTGTCGCTGATGCCGTGGAGTACGTCGGCCATGTTGTTGAGGCTGGCCCCAAACACCTCACCGATGCCCTGATGCCCCAAACACACGCCCATGATGCTTTTGGTAGGGGCGTACGTTTTGATGACTTGTTGCATAATTCCCGCTTCCGACGGAATGCCAGGGCCAGGCGAAAGCAAGATTTTGTCGTACTGGGCTACGTCTTCGAGCGTAATTTTGTCGTTGCGATGCACTTCTACGTTGTCGTGAAGTTCGCGCAAAATATAGACGAGATTGTAGGTAAACGAGTCGTAATTATCAAGAACGAGGATACGCATTGAGCATCAATTTGTGAATGTGTGATTGAGTGAATGAGTGATTTTGAGTCGCTCATGCCACAAAAGTACCCATTTGAAGCCTTACCTCAAACCTTACGGCGAAGATATGTGTCATAATCAGGCAAAGTGACTTCCTGTACTATGTGCATCAGGGATGAATATTTGAACTTATTTAGAAAAAATCCAAACGGAATGCCTCATTATTTTGTTGTCAAAACAAAAGTAA
>JALOLW010000176.1 GCA_025455795.1 Spirosomataceae bacterium | reverse complement strand
ACCTTCTTTGGCGAACTCCTCGGCCAGTAACTTACCAAAACCCGAAGCAGAACCCGTGATTAGAATGACTTTGTGCTGAAATGACATGCGATAAAGAAAATGAGTTGATGAAAGTGCAATGATAGAACAAATAAAGGCATTTTCAAAAAGCTATTCTCAACGCGCTAATTTTAGCGTAGTTTTGCAAAAATTTTCTTCTGCACAATGACCCTTACGCACTTAGACCCGCACGGCAATCCCAGTATGGTGGATGTATCTGCCAAAATCACTACCACGCGCACGGCCAAAGCCCGTAGCATTGTGGTATTGGGAGAAGAAATATTGAGTACCCTCCAAAACGACGAGCTTAGAAGCAAAAAAGGGCCTGTTTTTCAGACGGCCATTATTGCGGGGGTCATGGCCGCCAAGCGCACGGGCGAGTTGATACCGCTTTGTCATCCGCTGGGTCTGGAAAACTGCCAAATTGAGATTTCGGTGCGCAACGCTACCGACGTGGTGATTGAATGTACTGCCAGTTTGACGGGAAAAACAGGCGTAGAAATGGAAGCACTCACGGGAGCGAGCATCGCTGCTTTGACGATTTATGACATGTGCAAAGCCATGAGCCACCACATTGTGATTCAAGAAACGCGCCTCATCTCCAAAACAGGCGGCAAAAAAGATTTTTTCTTCGAGGATTAAACCGTCACCCATTTGCCCTCACGCAAACTCTGCAAAGCCGCGAAGGCCGCTTGCGTGGTGTTTAGGATTTGGTCAAACGGAATCAATGGCTCGCCACCCGCTTGAACACGCCCGATAAGTTGCTGAAACTGCGCCTTGTGGCCTTTGTCTTGTTCGGTTTTGAGATGGGTAAAGTTTTTGAAACCGTAGCCTTCCAATTTCCGAAAATTATCCAAAATCAAGGTTCGTCCTTGCGAGTATGCCTCTACACGCTCTTTGGAATACGCCTTGTGGCCGTTGGCAAAATAATTGACCACGCCCGTAGAACCGTTTTCGTAGCGCAGCAATATACTGGCATTGTCGGTGGTTTCGGCGGGGTTTGTTCCCATCGCATTCATACATACCGCTACCACGCGGCTGCCCGTGAGAAACGTAATCAAATCAATGAAGTGACAGGCTTCGCCCAAGATGCGTCCGCCTCCCACGGCGCGGTCGTGTACCCAAGAGTTGGCAGGAATAAAGCCCGCGTTCATCGTCGCTACCACGTTCATGGGCGCATCGCCGAGGAGGCGTTTCATCTTTTGGGCGTGGGGCGAAAACCGACGATTGAAACCCACCGTCAGCGAGCCAAACCCCACCTGCTGTTCTCCCTTTCTCCCTTCCAAAGGGAAAAGGCCAGGGATAGGGGTTTCAGAGTGCGGTAACAACGCCAATTCTTCTTCAAAAATCGCCAATGGTTTTTCGACAAACACGTGCTTGCCCGCGTGGAGTGCTTCGGCGGCAAGGCGGGCGTGTTGGTGGTGGCGCGTCGTAATCATCACCAAATCCACTTCACTGTCTTGCAGCATCTCGCGGTAGTCGGTGGTGCTGTGGGCAATGCCGTGCTTTTTGGCCAAGTCGGTACCAGACAGTCCGTTGGCACTCGCTATGTACTTGATGTGCGCACCTTTGAGGGCGGGCAGCATGGTCATTTTGGTGAAATTGCCCGCCCCGATGATGCCTATCACGCCCTTGCGACCTTCAAACGAAATATCATAATGGTGAATCGTGCGGGTAAGTTGTACTTCTTTGGGGTATTCCAATAGCGAAGCGATGTTGCCACCACCGCTCATGTTGCCATAAATTTTGTCGTATTGATGCAACGGTACCACTTCGGTAATGAGCGGTTTTACGTCAAGTAGCCCCGTTGAGAGGAGTTGCAGAATGGTTTGGAAGTTGCGGTTTTCGGTCCATCGCACAAACGCCAACGGATAGTCCGCGCCTTTCTGCTCGTAGTCGTCGTCGTAGCGGCCTGGACCGTAGGAACAAGACACCTGAAAACTCAATTCTTTCTCGTAAAACTCCGCACGGCTCAGATTGAGTCCTACCACCCCCACGAGGATGATGCGTCCACGCTTGCGCGACATCCGCGCCGCTTGCGAGATGAGTTCGTCGGATTTGACCGAAGCCGTGATGATGACACCGTCGGCCCCGATGCCGTTGGTGAGGCTTTCGACAAACTGCACGGGGTCGTTGCCAGCGCCCGAATTGACGGCAATAATGCCTTTTTGGCGGGCGATTTGTAGTTTAGTTTCATCCAAATCAAACCCAATGACCCGACAGCCATTGATGCGCAACAACTCCGCCGTGAGCAGTCCAATCAACCCCAGTCCAATCACCACGACGGTCTCGCCAAGGGTGGGATTGAGCAGACGTACCCCTTGCAGGCCAATCGAACCGATGACCGTAAAAGCCGCTTCTTCGTCGGTGACTCCGTCGGGAATTTTGGCGACGAGATTGCGCGGTACACACACAATTTCAGCGTGGGGGCCATTGGAAGTGACGCGGTCGCCGATGCGAATATCACTCACCCCCTCCCCTACTTCTATCACTTCGCCCACGTTGCAGTAGCCGAGCGGCAGCGGTTGACCGAGTTTATTGAACACCGCTTCGAGCGTAGGCATGAGGCCATCGGCTTTGATTTTGTCCAACACCATCTTGACCTTGTCGGGCTGTTGGCGGGCTTTTTCGATGAGGTTGGCTTTGCCAAATTCGACCAACATCCGCTCTGTACCGAGCGATACCAAGCTACGTCGGGTCTTTATCAACACCGCCCCCCGCTTGACCTGCGGCGCGGGTACTTCTTCCAGTAGAGTTTGACCGTTTTTGAGGTTTTGGATAATCTGCTTCATGCGGCAAAGATAGGGCAGCGCCCGCGAATATCACACAGCATACGTCTATCAGATTTTTGCAATGCCTACTTTCACTGCGTACATAGCCAATCCTGTGCGGGTTTTGATGTTGAGTTTATCAAATAGTGCGTCGCGGTAGCCTTCCACTGTTCGAGGACTGCAACACATCTGGTCGGCGATTTCTTTATAAGTAAGTTCAGTACAAGCAAAGCCCAAAAACTCTATCTCTCTATTGCTCAACTTTTCATCTGTGACATCTTGCTTTCGGGGCTTATTGTTCGATAGTGTCTGAAATACGATACTGGCAGCCCAATTGGGGAAATAAATCCCCTGTTCCATCACATTAGTCAGGGCTTTTTCTAACTCATTGGGTGGTGTATTTTTGTGAAGATAGCCTTTGACACCAAATCTTATCATTTTGATGACCGAATCCTCATCATCTTGCATTGAAAGTACCAATATTTTGACATTGGGGTGATTTTCTTGCAGCCACTGAGCCGTTTGGAAACCGTTCATAATGGGCATCGAAATATCCAACAGCACCAAGTCAGGGATATTCTCACGGGTTTTAAATTTATTGAGCAAAATACTTCCGTTTTCGGCTTCATACAGTACCTCAAACTGATTCATACCTCCCACCATCGCACCAATGGCCTTGGCGATGAGCAAATGGTCATCTACGATTACTACTCTATATTTCATGGGATGTTTGGTAGGGTATCAAAAATCTTAGGGTTGTTCCTTTCTCTAAAACAGACGTCAACGAGTCATTGAATGCTGATAGTTCATTCAAGAGGCGTTTGATATTAGAAAGCCCAATACCCGCCTGTTGCGCTTCTGTATCGAAGCCTTTGCCATCCTCTTTAAATTCAAAAATAAGTATTTGGGCTTGTACTTCAACATTAAGCCAAATATTCTGGCAACGAGCGTGTTTTAGACTATTCTGAATGAACTCCTGTGCAATGCGAAACACATTATTCTTGACAAAAGTATCAAGTACAATGGGGGCCAATGGGAGCGTTAGATGCACCTGACAACGTCCAAGTTGATTGATCTGGCTCGTTTCTTGTTGGAGTAGCTCATTGAGAGGAGTTTGAGCCAATTCTGGCTGCACCAACGACTTAGAAAGTTGCCGCAGGTCTTGGAGCGAAGTGTCAATCAATTTGGCTATTTCTATCAATTGCGATACCGATTCGGTAGTCCTTAAGGCTTGCGCGTGCAGTAAACTTTGCGAATAAATGGAGGCCAACGTAAGTTTCTGGCCGACGTTGTCATGAATTTCGCGCCCTATGTCGCGCATGGTTTGTTGCTGAATATTGAGTTGCGTTTCCATAATTTCCTGCTGATGCAGCTGTTGCAATAGTTGAGTTTCACGTTGATATTGTATTTTTCGCTGACGATAAAGCAGTACAAATGCCAAAATCCCGCCAATAAAAATCAGCAGGACGACATTGACCAAAATCAAAAATATGGTTAGTTCTTTTTCGGCCATAATAGGCTAAAGACAAAAAAAATGTACATAAAATAGTTGAGTACAGTAATAAAACGATGATATATAAGCATAAGCTCTAAAAAATTGGTTCTTATATAGTTGAACAATCCAAAATAAGGTAGTGAGCCCAAGTAGTAAATCATAATTCCACAAGCAAACCAGAACATTCGCTCAGAATAAAAATGCAAAATCCTATCAGAAAGTGCTATTTCGTAAAAATAGAACAACGTGAACAATAACAAAACAATATTGCCTACAGTATAATTTAACGAAAAAAACGTCCCTGATTTTAAATTGAATATAACCTCTACAAAAAAACTACTCATATATATTGCAGCCCCCCAAAATACACTCGCTTTGAAAGTATTCAATTTATGAAAATAAACGAAATAGAAAGAAAGAAAATGAAGCGGCATCGTCCAGCTATAAAACAAATTTCGATGTTCTTTACCTATCCATCTTACCATTATTTCAAGTATTACAACAGCGCAAAGATACGATGTGAAATACCGCCATACATTCGAAAGGTTCTTCCAATTAAAGATGCCTGCAACAGCCGCCAACACTTCGACAACAATCAGGTATCTTGTAAGTAATGTAAAATAATCCATGATAATTAAGAGAAAGATTGGCCAAACAGTAACTGTGTGGCCAATATTACAGGATTCATTAAAATGCCCTTCCTTCTGGACAGCCAGGAGGGTCTAAGCAGCCCATATTTTGAGCCATACTTCCAGAACTACTACCACTTTGCGAAGACGACGTTGCGTCAAAAATCATAATCTTCGCTTTGGGATTTTGTTTGACAACATTAACTATGCTCATACTATTTAAATCGCAATTGGGAGAAGCACTAAATGGGTTAAAATCAACGTGATGATTTTGAGCATTATCGAACGTAGGCACCATAAAAAGAGTGTGCTTTTTTACATAAGCCCCTTGGGGGGCATTGGAGGTGTTGTACCTTCCGTAGTACATTCTCAAGCCCAGTCTTGGTTTCTTGGGGCAGTTGGTTTTACAAATGCTATTCTCAACTTGCCAAATATATTTTTTGACAGCTTCAAGGTCAAACCAAATACAGGTGGCATCGTTTGACACGCTATTTTGATAATCAGTGGCCAAAGATCTTGCTTTATCATAGCCAATAATACCTGCATCCAATGGCTGATTGGAGTAATTATAACAAAACCAATCGCAATTTTTGCCTTGGATGGCTGTCATGTCACGATTGCAGCTTGTATATAGCCACAGGCTTAATGTCAAGAGGTTGGAGATAATCAGTAGTTTTTTCATTGCATTGGAATAATGATTAGGTGAAATATTGAATGAACACCGCAAATATAAAGACTTGACAAGTTCATAGCTACGAAATTGTTTTTGTGTTTAGCTGATCAATAAAGCACAAAATACTCAATATCAAATACTTGCAAATATACACACTCCTAACAATGGCGTGTTTTTACGCATTAAATACCGTTAAAAAACGGTATTTAATGCGTAAAAAACGGGATAAAAAAGCCGTCTTTTATCTCTTTTTTGGTCTCCCCAAATCCCTGACCTTTGTGCTGTCAAAAACAACATACCATCATGTCAGCATCCAATCTTTCCATCCTTGATGCATTTCCCAAGCGAGAATTCCACGAGTCTCTGTTGCGTGGCACTCCCCTATCGAAGTGCCTGTTTATCAACGATATTCTGTATTTTAAAGGCGACGGCAATTACTCTTGGCTTATTACTACCACAGGGCAACATTACTTATGTAGTCGTGCTATAAGTTTTTACGAGTCTTATCTTGTCAATCATACTGATGGGTTTATTAGAACACACAAGAAATGTATTATCAATGTAAATGGTGTACGTTCTTTCGATTCTGAAGTAGTGATTATGCTTGATGGCTACCGTGCCCCTGTGTCTCGCCGCCGCAAATCTTTTGTAGAAGCAACGCTACAAGGTATCAAAATGTAGTCATTCTTGTACAAACCAATAGCGTATTTTATCCTAATAACCTGCGTCGTGAAAAATCTATACACAGGGAAATAAAATAGGATTAGTATTATATAACTTTTTTCACCTTTAATATTTCAATTTAACATGAAAAAAATTTGTTTCCCCCTTCTGTTTTGTTTTCTTTTTGAATCGCTCCGTGCGCAAGTGACCGTGACGGGTTCTACCACTGCAAGTGCCAATACTACCTATTTTATTGGCACAACAAGCGACTCGCAGGTTTTCAATAGTGATGCTGGCACTAATATCTACCGTGATGTCCCATTTTTTTTGAATGTACCTGTACCATTTATACAACATAGAATCTATCGTACAAATGGACAATGGATATTAGACAAAGTTATTATTGGTGCAAACGGGCCTTCTATCACTTCACTTCACTCAATAGCAGGAAGTAACAACAATCCACCTTGTGTATGGTCAAATAACATGGTACTCTCTGGCCAATGCCAGTCCGAGACACCTGCAACTATCCTGAATCCTTTGTATCTCTCAGTACCACAACTTACTGCCAATTCCATTTCGGGCATCATTGCCCCTCAACGCGGAATGCTTGTTTTTGACCTCACCAACAATTGCCTCAAAGTCTATAATGGAATGACTTGGAAATGCCTTACTGAGCAATAATCAATGCATTGACTTAAATAGGCTTAGTTATTTTTTGTCATAAATTTTAAATCAAAATTCAACATGAAAAAGCTACTTCACCTCGTTTGCCTTTTGCCATTTTTGAGCCAAGCTCAAAACCAAAGCTTTACGGTACAAGACAACCTCAAAAGCGTAACTATCACCCCTGATGCTATTCAGACACGGCGCGATGGTAGTGGGTTCGATTCTACCAAAAATAACTTGGTTATTGGCAAACGTAATTTACTTGATCCTAACACACATGAGCGAAACATTGCCATTGGAGTAGATGTGTTGAAGAAAAATGGACAAGGAAGTACTATTAATGGATATCAAGCTTTTGGAAATATTGGCATAGGGCATAGTACCCTCACCAACAATACATTAGGGTATAACAACATAGGAATAGGGCAAGGTGCTATCGGTTCAAATCTATCAGGCTATAGTAATATTGCTGTGGGGCCATCTGCACTGGCTGCTAATGAATCAGGGTCAAACAATATTGCATTGGGAGATCGCGCTGCCGTATATACCAAAGGCAACAACAACATTGGCTTAGGACCAGCCAGCCTTGAAAACTTATCTATTGGTGACGGAAACATAGGATTAGGGTCTGGGGCTTTGCGTGGATTTTCAATGAGCACAGAAAATTCGTTTAGCCATAATGTAGGCATTGGACAGGGGGCGCTTTCTGCCCTTACTGGAGGAGCGCAAAGCAATGTAGCATTAGGTTATCAAAGTGCCCAGTTTGTTTGGCAAGGCAATTATAATGTAGCTTTAGGAGCGCAAACATTACGTGGAGGGACCACCCTTAATTATGAATACAGCTGGAATGGCAGTCGTAATGTTTGTATTGGTTATCAAGCACTTGGTACTGGGCAAGCTGCCAGCGACAAC
>JALOLW010000565.1 GCA_025455795.1 Spirosomataceae bacterium | reverse complement strand
CACGGTGAGTCAGGTATCGGCAGGGCGCAAAAACCGCTGTACGCTCGAAATCAGCGGCGGCAATCAGACCTTCAACTGGTGCTCAGAAGCCCCCAACGAGATGTGGATTGGCAAACGCGAAGGCGCCAACCACCTCCTCATGCGCGACCCTGCCCTCGTACACGAAGAAGTAAGGAGTGTGATTTCGTTTCCAGGAGGCCACAACGAGGGCTTTCCTGATACTTCTAAGCAGCTTTTCAAGGAAGTGTATGCCGCCGTAAAAGCGGGCAAACAACCCGAAATGCCCACTTTTCCGACTTTTGCCGACGGTCTGCGCGAGCTGCGTCTCTGCGACAAAATCGTGCAAAGTGCCAGAGAAGGACGTTGGATTGACGTGTAAACCTCTCCGTAAGGTTTTGAGGGCTGTTAATATTTTCGTAATTTTGCCTCCGTTACAGCTATGCCAGACCTCAAAAATCTGGCATAGTTTTTTCGTAAAATACCATCACCATGAGAAAAATTAAGGTAGCGATTCTGGACATGTACAACGGCCACCCCAACGAAGGAATGCGTTGTATCAAGATGCTTGCGGGGCAGTTTTTGGCCCAAGAAGGCATTGAGGGTCAGTACGATGTGTTTGATGTACGCCAAGAGTGCCAAGTCCCCGACATGAGCTACGACATCTTTATTTCTTCTGGTGGCCCGGGCAATCCACTGCCCGCAGGTGAGGCGTGGGAAAAGCCGTTTTTCTTGTTACTCGACCAGATTTGGCAGTACAATCGGCAGCCGCACCATCCCCAAAAAAAGCACCTTTTCTTGATTTGTCACTCGTTTCAGATGGCCTGTATCCACTGGAAACTGGGTTTGGTTTGTAAGCGTCGTAGCACTTCATTTGGTATTTTTCCGATGATGCGTACCCACGCGGGCTTGCACGAACTTTTTTTTGAGCAACTCCCCGACCCTTTCTACGCCGTTGATTCGCGTGATTTTCAGGTGATTGAGCCCAATCATCATCAGTTGGAGCGCATTGGGGCCAAAATTTTGTGCATCGAAAAAGAACGCCCCCACGTGGCGCACTTGGAGCGGGCAGTGATGGCGATTCGTTTCTCGCGCGAAATCTTCGGTACGCAGTTTCACCCCGAAGCCGACGACGAGGGGATGCTGCGGTATTTTCAAAAAGAAGAAAAACGAGAGGCCATCATCAAAAATCACGGCGAAGAAAAATACCTCGACATGGTAGCGCACCTCCAAGACCCCGACAAAATCGCGCTCACCGAAGCCGTGATGATTCCGACGTTTTTGAACCATGCTGCCGAACAGCTACTGGGGGTGGAGTTGGTTTAAGGCTTTGCGTGCCAATCTTCCCTGCTCAACCTAAAAATGAAGCAGTCGCTTTCGTCTTCTCCCAATAGTTTTTGTTCATAAAACCGATGAGCGCGGGTGTTGGTAGCAAGTGGGTCTATCAAAATCGCCGTTACACTTTCGTTGTCAAAACACTGATTGATAGCTTGTTGCATCATAGTAGTGCCGTAGCCTTTGCCCAAATCTGCGGCTTCGCCAATCCAGACATCAATGGCGCGCAAGCCCTGCGGGACATCCCCCCAATAGTGTGTTTCTTCCTGTGCAGGGTCTATGATTTGGACAAAGCCGAGCGGTCGCCCGTCGAGTTCGGCCATGAGTTGGACGCGCCAAGCGGGTTCGTACAGCAATTCGGTTTCCCAATCCCAGTTACCATCGAGGTCTGATTCGATGACGTGCGGCTGCTGGTCCCAATGTTGCAAAACGGCTAAATCGGCGATAGTGGCGGTGCGAAGTGTAATTACGGGTTTCATTGCGACATTTTCGTAAGTTTGTTTTTCAAAATTAGCAAAAAACCGTTCTTTTGTTTCAAATTCAAAACCTGTTTCTGCAATATGCTCTCCTCCATCCGCCAATCTTACAACGACGCTTTCAGCGACGAAAAATACGAAGCATTCATCAACAGTATCCACGCCGATTGGCCCGGTCAATTGGATTTTCGGGTGGCCGAAACACCCGTATTTATTCCCAAAGACCTCAAACACAAGCTCATAGAAGCCTGTGAGTCGTTTGTGGATGTGATAGCGGGGCAGTTTTTCAAACAAAAAACGCAAGCGGCTATTCCTGCGGGGCAGCACGTTCCCAACGAAAACGCCCACACGTCTTTCTTGGCGATTGATTTTGCGATTTGCAAAGATGACGATGGCATACTCACGCCTCAACTTATTGAATTACAGGGCTTTCCTTCTATTTTTGGTTTCCAAAGCTACGTCACCGAGCAGTTTCGGAAATTTTTTCCCATCCCCGACAGTTTTGGCAACTATTTTAGTGGGGCCACTACCCAAGCCGACTACATCGCCAAACTCAAAGAGGTGATTGTGGGGAATGAAAATCCCGAAAACGTGATATTGTTGGAAATTTATCCCGAACAACAAAAAACACGGGTTGATTTTGCCGTCACGGAGGCGTTTTTTGGGGTTAAAGCGGTGTGTTATACCAAAATCAAAAAAGAAGGTCGGCAGCTTTACTATGAGCAAGACGGTCGCCGTATTGACATCAAACGCATTTATAACCGCCTGATTTTCGACGACTTAGGCAATTTCCCCGACCTCCAAACCGAGTTCAATTTCACCGATGACGTGGATGTGACGTGGGTAGGACATCCCAATTGGTTTTTCCGCATCAGCAAATACACGCTGCCGTTTTTGAACTCGCCCTACGTACCCGAAACGCGCTTTGTGAGTGAGTACAACGGCGATTTTCCGACCGATTTGGAAAACTACGTACTCAAGCCGCTGTTTTCGTTTGCGGGCAGTGGGGTCAAAATCCACGTCGAAGCCAAAGACCTGGCCGAAATCACTGACCCCGAAAACTGGATTTTGCAACGAAAAGTAAAGTACGAGCCTGTGGTACAGGCACTTGACGGCTTGGTAAAATGTGAGATTAGGATGCTGTTCATCTGGCCCGAAAACGCCACTCGCCCGCAGCTTTTGACGAGTTTGAGCCGTCTAAGCAGGGGCGAGATGATTGGGGTGAGGTTCAACAAAGACTTCACGTGGGTAGGCGGAAGCACCTGTTTTTATGAGCCTGACTAAGCGGCTACCGCTTGCTGTTCACGAGCGAGTTCGACCAAATCTTTGTCATTTACTTCTTTTTTGACATCGGCTACTTCCAAAAACCGCTGATAGACTACGTCCAACGTGGGCTTGTCGAAGGCATACCCCAACAATTCCAAGCGGTGCTTGAGCGCGTGGCGGCCCGAACGAGCCGTCAGTACGATAAGCGACTTGTCCACACCCACATCGGCGGGATTCATGATTTCGTAGTTGAAGGCGTGTTTCAAAAAACCGTCTTGGTGAATACCCGACGAGTGCGCAAACGCATTGCGACCCACTATCGCC
>JALOLW010000175.1 GCA_025455795.1 Spirosomataceae bacterium | reverse complement strand
AATCAAAGCAGGGCATTGAGTCAGTCTGAGCGTAGGGGCAGTGAGGCAGTGCCGTACTATCGTTACTGAGCGCACAGCGGTTTTTGATTGTCCTGTGGGGGCGGTATTTGTGAGTAATCCCAATCCGTAGCTACGCCAACAAATAAGGGTCAACGATTCTTAAAGAAGGAATACCCTCAAAATCAGAGGTATTGTGGGTGATGAGCGTCAAATCATAACCTACGAATGAACGAAGTTGTTCGATGATAGGAGAAACATAACCCAACAGTTCTATACGTGTCATCACAGACAAGAGAGGGGTTTGATTCACAACAGAATGCATAAACTCCATTCCTTTAGCAGGGAATTTAGCACCAAAGTAGTCAGAGACTGAGTTTGTATCAATTAGATATCTCTCTCCCATTCATTTCTGCTGTTTTTGACATACTCGTTCAATTTATTAGCCTCTTCGGGAGTAATGCACCCTGCAAAAATTTCAGACAGTTTTTGTTTGGGTTTATCTTGTTGTATCATTCGTATGACATCCAATTCTTCCAAATCGCGTAACAACGCCATGCCTTTGGGGTGAGTTACTTCAATGAGTATGGTTTGCATGAGAGTGAAATTTTAACCAAAGCTACCAAAAATTATTTTATCACCAATCAAAATAACGATTTGTGGGAGCAGTGTTTGTGAGCAATCCTAATCCGTAGCCTATTTTGTTGGAGAAGTTTTCAAGCCCAGCCGTGTTGGTTGGGCTGTTTTTGTGGGTACTAATGAGCGTGGTGTTATTTTTGATTGTCCTGTGGGGGGCGGTGTTTGTGAGCCAACTCGTGAGGCGGTCGTTAGTCCAGCGCGTCGCTTACTTTAAGACCAGGAATGAAGCGGAAGTCTTTCAAGTTGTATGTAAGAAGCTCTAAATCAAAAACAAGGGCGGTAGCGGCGATGAGGGTATCAGATACTGACATTTGGTGAGAAAGGGCGTACTGCTGACTTAACAACAAGGCAGTATTGCTGATTTCTTCATTGATAGGGATACGAATCATACCCAAAAGTTCTTTTTTTATTTTGACATATTCGTTTCTGTTCAGAACCCCATTGTACAGTTCCATTTCTACAATAACAGATAGCCCCATATTAGCTTTACCGATACTTTCAATAAAGGCCTTTTCAGGAACATAACCTCTCAAATAGTTGATGAATATGTTGGAATCAACCAATAGCATATCAATGGCGAGGTTTACGACGAAGTTGATGAACATATTGAGCCGCGTCATCAATATGGGCAAAAGGCTTGATATCAGGGTTTTCAACTAATATTTTCTCCTCTTCTTTTGTAAGAGGCGTGTCTATCACTTTTCCGTGCATACGTATGTCGAGGCGAGGGACATCAAAAGGCAGTTTTTCAGTTTCTTCTTCTTGCACTTTCTCGGCTACCATGTCTTTGAGCAGTTCTTGTACGGACTTGCCAATTTTGCGGGCTTTTTCTACGATTTTCTGCTCTAAGCGAGTATCGTTAATTTCAAGTATAAGCATGATTTTTTACCTCATTTTTTGGCAAATATAACACAAAACCAATAACGTCACCATTAAAGCAGGGCATCAGGTCAGTCTGAGTATGGGGGTAGTGGGGCAGTGTCGTACTATCGTTACTGAGCGCACGGCGGTGTTTGATTGCTCTGTGGGTGCAGTATTTGTGAGCAATACCAATCCGTAGCTATGCCAACAAATACGGGTCAACGATTCTTAAAGAAGGAATACCCTCAAAATCATCTGTATTGTGGGTAATGAGCGTCAAACAAATCGCGCAACAACGCCATGCCTTTGGGGTGAGTTACTTCAATATTTCTGTTATTTTTGCGGCTCTATTTTTCTCCATCCACCACAAAATGAAAGATACCGCCGAAAGACAACGAGTATATGCCCGCCCCGACAACAAGGGCTGGAAAAAATGGGGACCGTATTTGGCCGAACGCCAATGGGGTACTGTCCGCGAAGATTACAGCTATTGGGGTGATTCTTGGGGGTTTATCTCACACGAAGCCTCTCGCTCCTACGCTTACCGTTGGGGCGAAGATGGTATCGGCGGCATCTCCGACAATAAAGGCCACGTCTGCTTTGCGTTGGCTTTTTGGAACCACCAAGATGCTATTCTGAAGGAGCGTTTTTTTGGAGTCACAGGTCCAGAAGGCAACCACGGCGAGGACGTGAAAGAACTGTACTACTACTTAGACAGTACGCCCACGCACTCGTACATGAAAATGCTCTACAAATACCCGCAAGTAGCTTTTCCTTACGCCAAAATCGCTGACGAAACACGACGACGAAATCGCCAACAGCCTGAATACGAGATTGTGGAAACGGGCGTTTTTGACGATAATCGCTATTTTGATATTTTTATTGAATACGCCAAAGCCGACGAAAACGACATTCTCATCAAAATCACCGCGCACAACCGCTACAAAAAAGACGCACCGCTGACGATTTTGCCCACGCTGTGGTTTCGCAATACGTGGTCGTGGGGATATGAGCAGTTTAGCTACAAGCCCATTCTCAACGGTATCGCCAATCGGCAAATAGAGGTCAATCACCGTCTTTTGGGCAAGTATAAACTCTACCTCGAAGATGCCGACGCGCTGCTGTTTTGTGAAAATGAAACCAACTGCGAGCGAATTTTTGGCAAATCCAATAGTACAGCCTTTCCCAAAGATAGCATCAACAACTACATCACGACGGGAAAAAAGCAATACATCAACCCCAACCAAATCGGCTCGAAAGCCTCGGGGCATTACCAGCGGATAGTACCAGCCGAGGGCAGCGTGACAATCAAGTTGCGGTTTTCGGAGCAGACCCATCTGGCGCGGCCTTTTGATGATTTTGACCAGATCTTCGCCCAACGCCTCCAAGAAGCCGACGAGTTTTATGGTCGGGTTCAAAAAAATATCCCCGACGACGAACTCCAATCCATTCAGCGACAGGCATTTGCGGGGATGCTTTGGAACAAACAGTTTTTTTACTACAATGTCAATCAATGGCTCAAAGGTGACCCCAAAATGCCGTTTGAGTTTAAGGGACGTGCGTACCCGCGCAACCTCGGCTGGAAACATATGTACACGGCCAATATCCTCTCTATGCCCGACAAATGGGAGTACCCCTGGTTTGCGGCTTGGGATTTGGCCTTTCATACCGTCACGCTGGCGAGGGTGGACCCGTTTTTTGCCAAAAGACAACTGGCCGTGGTCTTGCGGGAGTATTATATGCACCCCAACGGGCAAATCCCCGCTTACGAGTGGAACTTCTCGGACGTAAACCCGCCCGTACACGCTTGGGCTACTTGGAAAGTGTATGAAATAGACCGCGAACTCAACGGCGGCGACGGTGACGTGGCGTTTTTGGAACGGGTTTTCCACAAACTTCTCCTCAATTTTACGTGGTGGGTCAATCGAAAAGACACCGAAGGAAACAACGTCTTTGCGGGCGGTTTTTTGGGCTTGGACAACATTGGGGTTTTTGACCGCAGTGCCGAACTCCCCACGGGCGGCCACCTCGAACAAGCCGACGGAACGGGCTGGATGGCGATGTACACCCTCAATATGCTTCGCATTGCTTGCGAAATCTCGCTCGTGCGGCCCGCCTACCAAGACATGGCCTCTAAGTTTTTTGAGCATTTCCTGCACATTGCCGCCGCCATGAACGCCCTCGGTGACCAAAAAATCAGCCTCTGGGACGAAGAAGACCAGTTTTACTACGATGTTCTCCATACCTCTGATGGCAAGAGCCGTTTGCTCAAAGTCCGCTCGATGGTAGGGCTGATTCCGTTGTTTGCCGTAGAGGTGTTGGATGAAGAGTTGTTGTCTAAGCTACCTGATTTTAAGCGACGGGTGGAATGGGTGCTCAACAATCGCCCCGACTTGGCCTCAATGGTATCGCGCTGGAACGAAGCGGGCAAAGGCGAAACGCACTTATTGGCTCTGTTGCGCGGTCACCGTATGAAAATGCTCCTCAAGAGGATGTTTGACGAAACCGAGTTTTTGTCGGGCTACGGCATACGAGCGTTGTCAAAATACCACGAAAAACACCCCTATGAGTTTCACGTCAATGGCGAAGTATTCAGGGTCAAATACACCCCTGCCGAATCAGATTTGAGCATTTTTGGGGGTAATTCCAACTGGCGCGGACCGATTTGGTTTCCGCTCAATTTCCTCATCATTGACTCCCTGATGAAGTTTTATCACTACTACGGGGATGATTATGAGGTCGAAGCGCCCACCAACTCAGGCAATATTATGACCATTCGGGAGGCATCTCTGATGCTGGCCCAACGCCTCATCAATATTTTCCGTCGGGATGAAAAGGGCAACATTCCCGTTCACCACGATTACAAGAAATTCCAAGAAGACCCTCATTTCAAGGATTTACACCTGTTTTACGAGTATTTTCACGGCGACAACGGCGCGGGACTCGGTGCCGCTCACCAAACAGGCTGGACGGGCTTAGTAGCTGATTTGATAGAAATGACCAACGAAGAAACGGAAGAATAATTTATGCTCTCAATTTGGCCAGAGGAAGTTCAAAATCAACCAAAACGTCTTCACCAGTCAGCGTTTTGTCAAAACCTTTGACGATTTGCACCTCGCCATTACCCCGATAAATGTAAACGGTTTCGTTTTGCGGGTCAATGAGCCACGCCAATCGGCAGCCGTTGGCAATCCACTCGTTGGTCATTTTGAGTTGGGCAGCTTTCAAGTCATCGGTAGCCGACATCAACTCAATGACAAAATCAGGGCAAACAGGAGGGAACTGTTCGCGCTGTCTCTCTGTAAGGCTATTCCAACTCTCTATGTTTACCCAAGCGACGTCAGGAGAACGCACGGCCGATGAAGGAAGCCTAAATGCGGTGGAAGAATCGAAACATTTTCCTTGTTGATAAATCCGATTCCAAAGACCAAATTCGATACTCAATTCGAAATTGAGATTTCCCGTTTTTCCTCCTGTGTTTGGCATAGTTACAATAGTTCCGTCAGCATTTCTTTCAAAAGTGAGGTTATCGTGTTGAATGCAGAATTCAAAAAACTCTTCATCAGATAACTTGAAACCGTTGTAGCCAACTTTTTCGTCTGAATTTATTTTAGCAATTTGCCCTGTCATGTCTGCTTTTTTCTACAATAATACGACATTTATGCAAAAACTAAGTAAAACTGTCGCCCGAATTTTTAGACAAACTGGTTTGTACAAATGGCTTTTTATAAATTAATCCCTTCACAGATTTCTAAAATTTCTCCTCCCGCCGACCCTTATTTTCGGGAAGCGTGGGCGTTTTGTGTGGCGTGGGCTGAGGGTCAAGAGTCGTTTGTACTTCATACTTCTGGCTCTACGGGTACGCCCAAACCCATCTGCCTCACGCGGGCGCAGATGCAAGCAAGCGCGGCCATGACCCAGCAAGCAATCGGCCTTCAAAAAGGTCAAACGGCGTTGGTGTGTCTCAATACGGCCTACATCGCAGGTACAATGATGCTGGTACGAGGCATGGTAATCGGCCTGACGATGTACGTAGTGCCGCCTTCGGCCAATCCTTTTGAGCATTTACCCACCGAGATTTCGGTAGATTTTGCGGCTTTTGTTCCGCTCCAACTCCAAACCGCCCTCGATTTGTCGCTGCACGCCCGTCTCAATGCCCTTCGTACCATCATCGTGGGTGGTGCGCCCGTTCACAGGGGCTTGTTATCGCAGATTCAGGCATTGTCCGTAAGCGTTTACAGCACGTTTGGAATGACCGAGACGGTGTCGCACGTGGCACTCCAACGACTCAACGGGGCGGAGGCTTCGGAGACCTACCAACTGCTGCCACGCATCGAAGCCTCCACCGACGAGCGCGGCTGCTTGCGCGTGCGCGGACCCGTGACCGCGCAGGAGTGGGTACAAACCAACGATTTGATAGAATGGATTGATTCACAGCACTTTCGTATCACAGGTCGCGCCGACAATATCATCAATAGTGGTGGGGTAAAAATACAACTGGAAAAAGTAGAGGAGGCGATTGGGCGCATTTGGGGCGATTGGGGGCGATTTTTTGTGTGGTGGCAACCCGACGATACCCTCGGTCAAAAACTCGTTTTAGTGGTAGAAAATGCGCCAAACTTAGATTTTGAGAACGTCAAAAAACAACTTAAAACGACGCTTTCGTCCTACGAAATACCTAAGAAAATCTATTCAGTAGAAAAATTTGCAGAAACCCCCACGGGCAAAATAGACAAACACGCTACCTTTGTACGTATTGTCAATCAAATCAATCCATGATGCTGACCATTTATTTTGAAACTTCGGCGCAGTTGCCACCTCCTTACTCGTATCGTTATGTCTTAAAACTCAAACCTTCTTTTCAGTTTTTTCACGCTGATTTACAGCTTATCTACACCCACCGCGACGAACTCGACGCCGACGAAATAGAGGCCGAAGGTTTTAGCGAAAACGATGACTACCAATGGCGCGGTAATCTCGAAAAAATATGGCGCGATACCGTAGAAAAACTCCTCAGTCGTACCCAAATCGAAGCCACAAAAGAATGGGAAGAAGATAGCGATATGCTGCTGCTCGAATGGACGCCAAACGATAAAACCCAAAAAGGGATTCCACAAAATAGGGAAGCGTGGCTTTATTTGGCCCAAGAACTCGTCCAAGCTATCTACGAAACGTCGGGATTGGAGCGGCCTTTTGAGTTATCAGTGCTTGATATTCAACCCAAAACCACCCAACAATCTACCCTCACGGCTTCTTTCAAAACCCGCACGGCTCAAATCAAGCAAGTCATCAATGGCAAATCGGCGGTGAAGTTTTACCCTTGGGAAAGCCTCTCCCCCCTGATGGAAGCCCTGTACGCGCCCGATTGGTTTGCCGAAAAAGCACAGCCCGAAAAACCAAAACGAGAAGGGCTTTATCTCAACCCCGGCGACGGGTTATGGTACGAATGGGGCAAGCAAATCGTCGAAGTAGGGGAGCGTACAGAAGCATTGCCTCGGCTTAAAGACTTGATTGCGAGACTACTGGGGTGATAGTCTTCGTCGTCAGAGGTAATTTTGAATGGCTTGTCGGGTCATTTCGGTGATTTCTTCGGCGTTTTTACCCGTAATGTCGAGCGGGGGCAGTACCGTCCAAGTGAGCGATGTAAAACTCCTAAGCGGAAAAATACTTTGGGGATTGAGTTTGCCCGTGTTCTGAATCGCTACGGGGACGACTATCGCGCTCGGAGCTTTGGCCAAGAGGGCTTTGATACCGCCCGTGGCAAATTCTTTCAACGCTCCTGTGCGCGAGCGTGTCCCTTCAGGAAAAATAACCCCCGAAAATTTAGTTTCTTCAATCAGGCGGCTCAGTTTGAGGATTTCGCCGATGGCCTGCTTGCCATCTTTGCGGTTGATGAGTGCCGCACCGCTGTGGCGTAAGTTGTACGAAATACTCGGAATCCCTTTGGATAATTCGATTTTGGAGACAAACAACGGATTGTATTTCCGCAAAAACCAAATCAGCCCCACGATGTCAAACATACTTTGGTGGTTGGCCACAAACACAATGGGGCGGTCGGTGGGGAGGGGCGTTTGGAATGTACACCGAAAGCGCGTCCCCAATATCCACAAGCCGTGCAGCAAGAAGCCGTTGAGGGCTTGCACTGATTTTTGGTGGGCTTTGCGCCCGCCGAGGCTCAAACAGAGCATTTGGACAGGGTGAAAAATCAGCAACATCAACCCAAAATAGGGCAAATAAAGGCAGCTTAAAAAGTAATCTACAATCTTTTTCATTGTTTTCTAAATCAACAAGTTACAGCCTCGAGTATCAGAATTATCAAATCGGCCTATGACTTCAAATCGGTGGTGATTGCCTTCCACAAAACGCCCCAAATCTTGGGTTTCGATAAACGCGCAAGAGTCCAAGTTGGCCAAGTCC